>NZ_JBSHMJ010000010.1:0-103011 GCF_053645265.1 Dietzia sp. NPDC055343
ACCGACGCGCTGGTCAAGCGTGCGGCCGGCTACTCGCCGGGCGATACCGATCTGGCGTGGGCACGGATCACCCACTGGCGGTCGCTGCTCGCCGCCACGCTGGACCGCCCGCCGTACGAGCCCATCACGGCCGCCACGGTCTGCGGTCCCGAGCGCGCCGCATCGGTCGACCTGGCCGGCGCGTGGCTCGCGTCCCGCCTGGGGATCGACGTGCACCGCGCGGTGGGTCCGTCGATGGTGGTCCTCGAGCGCGCCTCGGGATCGATCGTGCTCAAGCAGGTCAGCCCCACGGCAGCAGAACTTCACATCACCGGACACTCACCCACCCGGGTCGCCCTGGTCGGTCGTAGTATCGCCGACTGCCTGGCGGAAGAACTCAGACGCATGGATACCGACGGGGTCTACGCCGACGCGCTCGCCAACTTCGATCGGGTCATCTACACCTCGGCCTCGGTCCGCTGACGCGGATCGCGGCCACGGACAGTACGCCGAATCAAGCCCACGTCAGGAGCGCCGATGTCAGACATCCGCCATCTCGTCCATCCGGACATCGACAGCCTCGCCGCCGCCGCGGCGCAGGCCGTCACCGGCCATCTCAACGAGCGAATCGCCGCCACCGGTCAGGCTGTCCTGTCGCTGACCGGTGGGAGCGCGGGAGTCAAGACCGCAGCGGCGTTGGCCGACGCGGATATCGAGTGGGAGCGGGTCACCATCTACTTCGGTGACGAGCGATTCGTACCCGCTGACGACCCCGAGCGTAACGACGGCCAGATCGACGACGTCCTTCTCGATGAACTGGGCAGACGGCCCACGGTGCACCGCTGGCCCGCACGCGGCGCGGAGCACGACGATGTCGATGCCGCGGCGAGCGCGTTCGGCGCCGCTCACCCCATGCCCGCCGGGGACGAGACGCTGTTCGATGTGACGCTTCTCGGGATGGGGCCCGAGGGCCACATCGATTCGATCTTCCCCCATACCCCGGCGGTCGCCGAGAACGAGCGACTGGTGGTGGGGGTGCGCGACTGTCCCAAGCCGCCGCCGGAGCGGCTCACTTTCACCCTTCCAGCCGTATGCCGGTCGCGGCACGTGATCGTGGTGGCCACCGGGGACGGCAAGGCCGAAGCGGTCGCCCGCGGCATCGAGGGCGCGGATCCGGTCGACTGGCCGGTCGCGGGAGCGCGGGGCGTCGTGTCCACGACGTACCACCTGGACGGACCGGCAGCGTCGATGCTGCCGTGAGCGGGACCCGCCTAGCGCGGTAGTGCCAGAAATGACGAACGGGGCGCGTGACCTTCCGATCACGGAAGGAGACGCACCCCATTCGTTTGCGCGGGCAACCGCGCGCGGTGTGTGTCTGCGACCGGGAGGTCAGCCGAAGCGAACCACGAGCCCCATCGCGATGATGCCGATCAGCCAGAGTACGGCCACGATCACTGTCACGCGGTCGAGGTTCCGCTCCACGACGCTCGATCCGGACAGGCTCGACTGGACACCGCCGCCGAAGAGCGAGGACAGACCGCCACCCTTGCCGCGATGCAGCAGGATGAACAGCATCAACAGCAAGCTGGAGATGATGAGGAAGAGGTCCAGGGCGAGCTTCATGTAGGGATCGTGCCTCACGTCAGGTCGGGCGGTCGGATAGCGACCGCTCCAGACTACCCGGTCGGATGTTCATGGCGAATCCCGGCGCGCCCGGGCCCGAGGGCCGGACGCGCCGGGAAGGGTGTGTCAGGGCAGCGGGCCGCCGGCGGCGATCGCCGAGAGCTGCGCGAACTCATCCGGCTTGAGGGACGCGCCGCCGACGAGGCCGCCGTCGACGTCCGCCTGCTCGAGCAGTTCGCCGACGTTCGAGGCGTTGACGCTGCCCCCGTACAGAACGCGCATCTTCTCAGCGATCTCGTTGTCCGCGAGCTCGGCCAGTGCGGCGCGGATCGCGGCGCACACCTCCTGGGCGTCCGCAGCCGAGGCGGTCTTTCCGGTGCCGATCGCCCAGACCGGCTCATAGGCGATCACGGTGTCGGCGAGTTGCTCCCTGGAGAGGCCTGCGAGCGATCCCTTGAGCTGGTCGACCACGTGCGAGACGTGCTGACCGGCCTCACGGACGTCCAGCTTCTCGCCGACGCACACGATCGGGGTCAGACCGTGCTTGTGGCTGGCCGCGGCCTTGGCGGCGACGAGCTCATCGGACTCCGAGTGGTAGTCGCGACGCTCGGAGTGCCCGACCACGACGTAGGTGCAACCGAGCTTGGCGAGCATCGCCGCCGAGACCTCGCCGGTGTACGCCCCGGAGTCATGGACCGACACGTCCTGCGCGCCGTAGGCGAAACCGAGTTTGTCGCCCTCGATCACGATCTGGACGCCGCGGATATCGGTGAAGGGCGGGATGAATGCCACATCCACCTTCTCGAGGTACTTCTCGGGCAGCGCGAAGGCGACCTTCTGCACGAGGGCGATGGCCTCGAGATGATTGAGATTCATCTTCCAGTTTCCGGCGATGAGCGGGGTGCGTGCCATGTTCTCTCCTGTTGTCGACGGTCGGTGTCAGTTGCCGCGTTCGAGCGCGGTGACCCCGGGGAGTTCCTTGCCCTCGAGGTACTCCAGCGAGGCGCCGCCACCGGTGGAGATGTGGGAGAAGTTCTCCTCCCCCAGGCCGAGGGTGCGGACCGCCGCCGCGGAATCGCCCCCGCCGACGACCGAGAACGCGCCATTCCTGGTGGCCTCGATGATGGACTCGGCGACGCCGCGGGTGCCGGCGGAGAACGCCTCGAACTCGAATACGCCCATGGGGCCGTTCCAGAACACGGTCTTGGCGACGGAGAGCTTCTCCGCGAAGGCGGCGACCGACTCGGGTCCGATGTCCAGGCCCATCTTGCCGTCCGGAATCGCGTCGGCGGGCACGGTGGCGTGCGACGCGTCGGCGGCGAACCCGTCAGCGGCCACGACGTCCACGGGCAGGCTGATCACGTCCCCGAACTTGGCGAGCAGGTCCTTGCAGGTGTCGACCATCTCGTCCTGGAGAAGTGACGAACCCACTCCGTGGCCCTGCGCCGCGAGGAAGGTGAAGCACATGCCGCCACCGATGACGAGCGTGTCGACCTTCGGGGCGAGTGCTTCGATGACGGCCAGCTTGTCGGAGACCTTCGAGCCACCCAGCACGACGGCATAGGGGTGCTGCGGATCGCCCGTCAGGTCGGCCAGGACCTCGACCTCGCTCTGGACCAGATCGCCCGCGTAGGCCGGGAGCAGCTTGGCGACGTCGTAGACGGAGGCCTGGGCGCGATGGACCACACCGAAGCCGTTAGAGACGAACGCCCCGTCCTCGCCGACGAGCTCGGCCAACTCGGCCGCGAACGCGGCGCGCTCCGACTCGTCCTTGCTCGTTTCGCGGGGGTCGAAGCGGACGTTCTCGACGAGCAGCACGTCTCCGTCGGTCAGCCCGTTCGCACGCTCGCGGGCGTCGGCGCCCACCACGTCACCCGCGAGTTGCACGTACCGTCCCAGTTCGTCTCCGAGCTTCTCGGCGACCGGCGCCAGCGAGAACTCGGGATCCGCCTGGCCCCCGGGGCGTCCGAGGTGAGCGGTGATCACCAGGGCGGCACCCCCGTCCAGCAGTGCGTTGAGTGTGGGCAGCGAGGCCGTGATTCGTCCGGCGTCGGTGATGGTATTGCCGTCGAGCGGGACGTTGAGGTCGCAGCGGACGAGGATCTTGCGACCCTCGACGCCGGCCTCGAGCAGGTCCTTGAGCATGCTCACTGCCATGGGGTGGACTCCTCCGGGAGGTGCTGTGTGGTGGTCGGGGTGGTGGGTGATGCCGGACCGGGCCCGGCCGGAACGCTGTGGACGTCCCGGGGCCGGGCCCGGTGGTGGTGCTCGTGGCTCTTCTCGGTCTTCCGACCCGTCAGAGTGACTTGCCGACGAGGCCGATGAGGTCGGCGAGGCGGTTGGAGTAGCCCCACTCGTTGTCGTACCAGGAGGCGATCTTGATCTGGCCGTCGATAGCCTTGGTGAGCGGCGCGTCGAAGATCGACGAGTGCGGATCGGTGACGATGTCCGAGGAGACGATCGGGTCCTCGGTGTACTTGAGGATGCCCTTCATCGGCCCCTCGGCGGCAGCCTTGACGGCGGCGTTGACCTCGTCGACCGAGGCCTTCTTCTCGAGCTCGACCGTGAGGTCGGTGAGTGAGCCGGTGGGCAGGGGAACGCGCACGGCGTAGCCGTCGAACTTGCCCTTGAGCTCGGGAAGGACCAGGGCGACGGCCTTCGCGGCCCCGGTGGAGGTGGGCACCATGTTCAGTGCGGCGGCGCGGGCACGACGGGGGTCCTTGTGCGGGGCGTCCAGCAGGTTCTGGTCGGCCGTGTACGCGTGGACGGTGGTCATCAGGCCCTTGATGATGCCGAACTCGTCCGACAGGACCTTGGCCACCGGGGCGAGGCAGTTCGTCGTGCAGGAGGCGTTGGAGATGATGGTCTGCGAGCCGTCGTACTGGTCGTCGTTGACGCCCATGACCACGGTGAGGTCCTCGCCGGAGGCGGGGGCCGAGATGATGACCTTCTTGGCGCCACCCTCGAGGTGGCCGCGGGCCTTCTCGGCGTCGGTGAAGATGCCGGTCGACTCGACGACGACGTCGACACCGTAGTCGCCCCACGGCACGGAGGCGGGTCCCTCCTTGACGGCCAGGGCGCCGATCTTGGTACCACCAACGGTCAGCGACGAGTCGTCGAAGGTGACGTCCTTGCCGAGACGACCGAGCGTCGAGTCGTACTTGAGGAGGTGAGCGAGCATGTCGTTCGTGGTCAGGTCGTTGACGGCCACGATCTCGATGTCCGTCTTGCCTTCGGCCTTGAGAGCCTCCACCGCGCGGTAGAAGTTGCGGCCGATACGTCCGAATCCGTTGATGCCTACGCGCACGGTCACTTCGATGTCTCCTTATTGGTGGTGCGAGAACGCTGGACGTCACCGGGGCCGGGTACAGCCCGGGGACGTGACCCAGACTACCCGCCGCCGTCCGGCGCTGTGCAGGGTCCTACCGGCGGTCAGGCGTCGTCGAGCATGTCCTCGGTGACGACGGACTCGGTGTCCGGGATACCGAGTTCGGATGCCTTGCGGTCCGCCATGGACAACAGGCGCCGGATCCGGCCCGCGACGGCATCCTTGGTCATCGGCGGGTCGGCGAGCTGACCGAGTTCCTCGAGCGAGGACTGCCGGTGCTGAACCCGGAGTTCGCCGGCGGCCAGCAGGTGATCCGGGACGTCCTCGCCGAGGATCTCCAACGCCCGCTGGACACGGGCGGCCGCCGCGACGGCGGCGCGCGCGGAACGCCGCAGGTTCGCGTCGTCGAAGTTGGCGAGCCGATTGGCGGTCGCACGCACCTCGCCGCGCGAGCGGCGCTCCTCCCAGACGTCCCGGGTGGTCGTGGCTCCCATCCGGGCGAGCAGGATCCCGATCGCCTCGCCGTCGCGGATCACCACGCGGTCGCCCCCGCGGACCTCGCGGGCCTTGGCCGTCACGCCGAGTCGGCGCGCGGCGCCGACCAGGGCCATCGCAGCCTCGGAACCCGGCGCCGTCACCTCGAGGGCGGATGACCGGCCGGGCTTGGTGAGTGAGCCGTGAGCGAGGAACGCGCCCCGCCATGCGGCCTCGGCCGCGGTGACGGGGCCGCCCACGACGGCGGCCGGCAGGCCGCGGACCCCGCGCCCGGCACCGTCGACCAGTCCGAGCTGGCGGGCGAGATCGGCGCCGCGGTCGATCACCCGGATGACGAACTTCCGCGCGGCCCTGCCACCGGATCCCCCGATCGGGTGAATCTCGCAGGAGACGCCGAAAAGGGAGTCGAGCTCGGCGGCCAGGCGGTCGGCGATGTCGCCGGAGTCGACCTCCGATTCGATCACCAGGCGGCCCGACAGGACCTGCAGGGTTCCCGCGAACCTCAGGATTGCGGCGACCTCCGCCTTCCTGGTCTCCGAGCTCCCCACCGGGACCCTCACCAGTTCGGACTTGACCTGCGCGGTCAGCGACACTCCCTGCTCCTTCATTCTTGTGTTCACTCGCCCGCGGGTGCGGACGTCGAGGCGGCCAGCACGGAGGCCAGCAGGACCGGGTCGTGGACGGCCATCATGGTCCCATCCGCCCGGGTCCGCGCGATCTCCGCGGTCACGACCCGGGCCCCCAGTCCTGCGGCGGCGCGTTCGAGGTGCTCACGTTCGGTTGCGCTCAGCGGCATCCGCGGGTCGACCAGTACCGAGTCGAAGTCGATGTCGGGCGCATGCTGACGCAGGACGTGCAGGTGCTGCTCGGCGGAGAACCCGGCCGTCTCCCCCGGCTGCGGTGCGAGGTTGAGGACGAGCACCTTGGTCGCGGACGTGCGGGCCAGTGCCTCGGCGATCTCCCGGATCAGAACGTTGGGGATCACGCTGGTGAACCAGGAGCCCGGCCCGAGAACGACCAGATCAGCGGAGTCGATCGCCTCCACCACACCGGCGGCGGCAGGCGGGTCGGGCGGGATGAGCCGCACCCGGCGCACACTCCCCGGCGTGGTGGCTACCGCGACCTGCCCGATGATCGTCCGCACGACGCGCGGATCGGCCTCGAGTCCCACCACCTCCGCGGCGATGTCCAGCGCCACCGGTGACATCGGCAGGACGCGGCCGTCCACACCGAGGATCGACCGCACCGCGTCGAGAGCCTCTATCGGATCACCGAGAAGCTCCCACAGGCCCGCGAACACCAGGTTGCCGACGGCGTGCCCGGCGAGCGCACCGGTGCCCCCGTACCGGTGCTGGAACAGCCGGGTCAGACGGTCGTGTTCGTCGTCTTCCCCGGCCAGGGCGCAGAGTGCCATCCGCAGGTCGCCGGGGGGCAGGATCCCGAGCTCACGCCGTAGTCGCCCCGAGGATCCACCGTCATCTGCGACGGTGACCACCGCGGTCACGTCGTCGGCGACGAGCCGCGCCGCCCGGAGGGTGGCGGACAGTCCGTGTCCCCCGCCCAGTGCGACCAGCGACGAGACCCGTGAGGTGCTGCCCTCGGTCATGACCGACTCATTCCCGACCGAGGTCGCGGTGGCGCACGTGGACCTCGACCGCGTCCAGGGCGCTCAGGCGTCCGGCCAGCGACTCGGAGATCGCGACGCTCCGGTGTTTGCCGCCGGTGCAGCCGACGGCGATCGTCATGTACCGCTTGCCCTCGCGTCGATAGCCCTTCATGGCCAGGCGGATCATGGTCTCGGCCGATCGCAGGTACTCCTCGATCGACTCGTCGGCCAGCACATAGTCCTGCACCGGTTTGTCGCGCCCGGTGTGCGGCTGCAGTTCGGGGATCCAGTGCGGGTTGGGCAGGAAGCGCATGTCGAGCAGCATGTCGACGTCCACCGGGACGCCGTATTTGAAGCCGAAGGACTCGACGGTGAGGTGGAAGTCGAACCCGAGGTCGCCGAAGGGCGTCTCCAGCCGGTGTCGTAGGTCATGGACGCTGAGGGAGGAGGTGTCGACGACGACGTCGGCCCGGCCCCGCAGCCCCTCGAGGATCCGTCGTTCACGCACGATCCCGTCCACGAGCCCGCCGCCGGACTGCAGCGGGTGGGAGCGACGGACGTTGTTGAATCGGCTGACCAACGCCTCGTCGGAGGCCTCGAGGAACAGGATGCGGCCGCCCACGGAACCGTCGAAGTGGCCCAGCAGGTCGTCAAGGTGCTCGTCGAAACCGATGCTGCGGGTGTCGACCACCATGGCAAGTCGCTGCGGGCCGGTCTCGGATTCGCTGATCCGCTCCAGAAAGTCGCTCATGAACGACAACGGCAGGTTGTCCACCACGTACCAGCCGAACTCCTCGAGAACCTTGGAGGCCGTGCCCTTGCCGGCTCCGGACATCCCGCTGATCAGGAGCAGTTCGCGCTTGTCCCCGCCGTCGACCATCGTGTCACCTCGCATCGTCTGTGCCGTTCTGATCGGTCCCGCCCTCGCTCTGTGCGGTCGAGTCTGTCACGTCGGCGGCGGCCGTGTCCGTGTCCCGGGCATCGGCGCCGAGCACCGAGCGTATGGCGGCCGCGACGCCGGGGCCGATCCCGGGTACCGCGCACAATTGCTCGGTCGAGGCCTTCCGCAACGCCGAGACGGTGGGGAACGCCTCCGTCAGGGCTGCACGGCGCGAGGGGCCCAGACCGGGGACGTCGTCGAGCACCGAGGCGGTCATCCGCTTCGATCGTGCGCCGCGGTGCGCCCGGATCGCGAAGCGGTGCGCTTCGTCGCGGAGTCGCTGCAGCAGGAACAGGCCCTCACCGTGTCGGGGGAAGATCACGGGGTACTCCTCGCCGGGGAGCCAGATCTCCTCGAGGCGCTTGGCGATTCCGATCACCGGTACGTCGTTGACCCCGAGTTCTGACAGCACCTCGGCGGCGGCTTCGACCTGCGGCCGCCCGCCGTCGACGACGTACAGCTGCGGTGGGTAGGCGAACCTCCGCGCCGGGGTCGCTTTCGCATCGGGGCCGGACTCGTCGTCGACCGGGCCGTCGGTCTCGTCGGGGGTGAGAGCGGGGTCCTCGTGGTGACGGCGGAACCGTCGCCGGGTCACCTCCGCGATACTGCCGACGTCGTCCGACCGGCCGTCGCCGGCGGCCTCTCGGATCCGGTAGAGCCGGTAGTCGCTCTTCCGCGCCATGCCGTCCTCGAACACCACCAGCGAGGCCATCACGTCCGTTCCCTGGATGTGCGAGATGTCCACACATTCGATCCGTAGCGGCGCGGAATCGAGCTCGAGAGTCTCCTGGATCTCCTGCAGCGCGGCGGAGCGGGCCGTGAGGTCCCCGCTCCGGCGGAGCTTGTGCTGGGTGAGCGCTTCGACGGCATTGCGATGGACCGTCTCGGCGAGGGCACGCTTGTCCCCGCGCTGCGGGATCCGCAGTGACACCCGTGAGCCCCGCAGACCCGACAACCAGTCGGTCAGCTCGTCCGAGTCCTCGGGCAACGCCGGCACGAGTACCTCGCGGGGTACGGCCGCGGCGATATCACCGGACTCGGCGGCCTCGGCGAGATCCGCCTCGCCGCCGTAGAACTGCGCGAGGTAGTCGGAGACGACACCCGGGACGGCCTTCTGTGCGTCGAAATGCCCCTCGTCGTCGACACCATGGGAGTGTTCGACGACCCAGCCGCGCTGGCCACGGATTCGTCCCCCGCGGACGTGGAACACCTGAACCGAGACCTGGAGCTCGTCTGCCTCCACGCCCACCACATCCGCATCGGTGCCGTCACCGAGGACGACAGCCTGCTTCTCCATCGCACGTCTCATCGCCCCGAGGTCGTCGCGCAGGCGGGCGGCCCGCTCGAAATCCAGATCCGCGGAGGCGTCGAGCATCTGCTTCTCGATCCGGCGCATGATCGCGTCGGTCCGGCCGGCCAGGAAGTCGATCAGTTCGTTGACGATCTCGCGGTGCTCGTCCGGGGTAACCCGGCCGATGCAGGGGGCCGCACACTTGTCGATGTACCCGAGCAGGCAGGGCCGTCCGAGCTGCGCCTGACGCTTGTACACCCCCGCCGAACACGACCGCACCGGGAAGACCCGCTGCAGGGTGTCGAGGGTGTCACGGATCGCCCAGGCGTGGGAGTAGGGCCCGAAGTAGCGGGTGCCGGGACGGCGCGGGCCCCGGTAGACGAAGGCCCTCGGAACCTCCTCGCCCACGGTCACGGCGAGCATCGGGTACGTCTTGTCGTCGCGGTAACGGACGTTGAACCGCGGGTCATACTTCTTGATCCAGGTGTACTCGAGCTGGAGCGCCTCTACCTCTGTTGAGACGACCGTCCACTGGACGCCGGCCGCCGAGGTCACCATCTGCCGGGTCCGTGGATGCAGCAGCGTCAGGTCGGCGAAGTACGAGCCGAGTCGACTGCGGAGGTTCTTGGCCTTGCCCACATAGATGACACGACCGTGCTCGTCACGGAACCGGTAGACCCCCGGTTCCGTGGGGATGGAACCGGGGGCCGGACGGTAGCTGCGCGGGTCGGCCACTGCGGATCAGCGGTCTGCGACGGTCTCGGGGTCGGCCGCGGACGGCTTGTGCGCGTGGACGACCTCGCGGAGGCGGGCCATGGCCGTCACCCCGTCAGCGCCGTCAACAGTCTGGATCGCCCAGATCCCCACGTGCTCGTAGGCCGGTAGCTCGAGCCGCGGCCAGTAGCTCGAGCGGGGGAAGGTGAGCCCGACGACGTCCTCCCACGGCCACAGACGCGAACGCAACGGGCCGGTGATCTCCACACCGGGAGCGCCGGCACGGACACGGATGCGGAGCAGGGTGAGCAGCACCCCGGCGAAGATGAACCCGGTCACCACGAACGCGAGCTGGTCCGGAACGCCGACCGTCACGCCGGTGTCGCCCCGGACGAGGATGACTGCCCAGATGACATGGACGATGACGATCACGACGGCGAGCCCGACGACGATCTGGCGCATACGCGCTGGGCGGTGGTCGAATTCCCAGGTGTCGGCCGCGCTGGCCGCGGCGTCTCCGCCCGTGGACTGTCCGCTCATCGCCCGCTCCTGAGGTCCCGGAGCACGACGGCGGAGCCGAGCGCCGCGGCGACGGCCTCTCCACCCTTGTCCTCGACGGCTCCCTCGTGACCATCACGATCGCGGGCCTGCTGTTCGGTGTCGGTCGTGAGCACGCCGTGGGCCACCGGGGTGGACTCGTCGAGCGCGATGCGGGTGAGTCCGTCCGTCACGGACCCGCAGACATAGTCGAAGTGGGGGGTCTCGCCCCGGATGACGACGCCGAGCGCCACGACGGCGTCATGTGTCCGGGCGAGCTCCTGGGCCACCACCGGCAGCTCCACCGCGCCGGTCACTCGGGCCACGGTCACCGCGGCCCCCGCAGAGCCCGCCACGTCCAGTGCCCGATCGAGCAGCTGGGTGCAGATCTCGTCGTGCCAGGTCGCGGCGACGATGCCGAGCCGCAGTCCCTGAGCATCGGGGATCACCAGCTCAGGCCTACCGCTGCCGCTCATCGCAGATCCTCTCCGTCGTGGTCGGTTCCGGGTGCATTGGTCGGGGTCTCGCCGAGCTCGTCGTCGAGTCCCTCGAGCAGGTGCCCCATGCGGTCGCGTTTGGTGCGCAGGTATCGAAGGTTCTCCGGGGTGACCGCCGTGGGCGTCGGAACCCGCTCGACGACCTCCACGCCGCCGGCGCGGAGCGCGTCGGCCTTCGCCGGATTGTTGGTCATCAGGCGCACCCGGCTGACACCGAGGTTACGCAACATCTGGGCGGCGAGGCTGAAGTCGCGGGCGTCGGCCGGCAGACCGAGATCGAGGTTCGCGTCGACCGTGTCGCGGCCCTCGTCCTGCAGTTGGTAGGCGCGGAGCTTCTGGACCAGGCCGATACCCCGGCCCTCGTGACCGCGCATGTAGAGCACCACCCCCCTGCCCTCCTCGCAGACCGCGGCTACCGCGGCGTCGAGCTGGGGCCCGCAATCGCAGCGCAGTGAGTGGAAGACGTCCCCGGTGAGACATTCGGAGTGGATCCGCACGGACACCGGTTCGTCGCCCGTGATGTCGCCGGCCACCATCGCCACGTGCTCGACACCGTCGAGGACGTCGCGGTACCCGTGCGCGGTCATGGTGCCGGACGGGGTCGGGATGCGGGCGGCGGCCTCGTGCACGATCTGGATCTCGTGCGCCCGGCGCCACGCCTGGAGCGCCTCGATGGTGATCAGCGCCAACCCGTGTTCATCGGCGAACCGTCGGAGCTCGGGGGTGCGGGCCATGGTCGTGGGATCGTCCTCGGACACGAGTTCGCAGATCACTCCGGCCGGGCGCAGCCCGGCGAGCCGCGCCAGGTCCACGGCTGCCTCCGTGTGACCCGGGCGGGTGAGCACACCGCCGGGCCGGGCGCGCAGCGGGACCACGTGGCCGGGCCGGGTGAAGTCCCCCGGCACGGTCTCGCCCGACGCGAGCAGCCGTGAAGTGCGGGCACGGTCCGAGGCGGAGATACCGGTGGACACGCCTGTCCGGGCATCGACGGTCACCGTGTAGGCCGTGTCGTGACGATCCTCGTTGATGGCGCGCATGGGCGGCAGGTCGAGCCGCAGACAGTCCTCGGCCTCGAGCGCCACGCACACGTACCCGGACGAGTACCGGACGAGGAAGCCCATGAGCTCCGGGGTCGCGAGTTCGGCGGCGAAGATCAGGTCGCCCTCGTTCTCCCGGTCCTCGCTGTCCACGACGACCACGGCCTTCCCCGCCGTGATGTCGGCGATGGCGCGATCTATGCCGTCGAAGATGGTCACTGCTTCGGGTACTCCTGTGTCTGATCGTGTCCCGCGCGTCGGCCGCGGGCGCGGGCTCAAGTATGGCGCATCAGGTCAGCCGGCCCCGCCACCGCGTCCACCGAGCAGCCTCTCGACGTACTTGGCGAGCACGTCCACTTCCAGGTTCACCGTGTCTCCTGCGGCCAACGCCCCGAGGACGGTCGCCTCGAGCGTCGTCGGGATGAGGGACACCTCGAACCACGGCTCGGTAGCGCCGGCGTCACTGACCGCGGAGACGGTGAGCGAGGTCCCCGAGACCGTCATCGACCCCTTCTCCACCACGTACTTCGCGAGCGCGGCCGGCAGCGAGAAGCGGACGACCTGCCAATGCTCGTGCTCGACCCGGCTGAGAAGCTCACCGGTGCCGTCGACGTGCCCCTGCACGATGTGGCCACCGAACCGGGCGTCGGCGCGCATCGCCCGCTCGAGGTTGACCCTGTCGCCGGGGGCGAGCGCCCCGAGCGCGGTGCGGTCGAGGGTCTCCGCCATTACGTCGGCGTCGAAGGTCTCGCCGGGGGCGTGTTCGGTGACCGTGAGGCAGACACCGTTGACGGAGATCGAGTCGCCGTGCCCGGCATCCGAGGTCACGACCGGTCCCCGGATCCGCAGGCGTGCCGAGTCCCCCATCCGTTCGACGGATTCCAGCGTGCCAAGCTCCTCGACGATTCCGGTGAACATCAGCGGGGTCCTTCCGTCTGCGCGGCAGGTGATGCCGCGGTGTGTCGATCTGTGGTCATCCGCAGGTGCACGTCCACGCCCAGTGTCCTGGACTCGAGCACGGTGAAACGGTGCGCCTCGAGGAGGGTGGTGACCCCGGCCCCGGCCACCGCGGGCAGCCCGTCGCCGAGCACGAGGGGCGCCAGGTACGCGTCCACCTCGTCGACCAGCCCGGCCGCGAGGAACGCCCCGGCCAGGTGCGGGCCCCCCTCGATCAGGACGTGCTGGACGTCACCGAGCATGTCCAGCGCCGCGCCCGGGTCCCGCGTCGCCAGGTGGCGGAACCGCCCGTCGGTGCCGCGCACCCGGGCATCCCGGGGTACGTCCGTGAGCCCCATGACGACGCGGAGTGGTTGCCGTGGGGCGGGCGTGCCGTCGTCGAGGCGGGCGGTCAGTGCCGGGTCGTCGGCGCGGAGCGTCCCTGACCCGACGACGACGACGTCCATCTCCTGCCGTCGGGCGTGTGCGTGTCGCCTGGCCTCGGGCCCGGTGATCCACATGCTGCTCCCGTCGGCCGCGGCCACTCTACCGTCGAGGCTGGCCGCGTACTTCCAGGTCACGAACGGCCGGCCCCGGGACTGCCGGTGGAGCCACGCCTTCAGTGGGCCCGACCGGGCGGCTGCCGTCTCGTCGTCGTCGACGAGTACGGCCTCGACTCCCGCCCGCCGCAACGTCTCCGCCCCGCCGGCCGCATCAGGCGTCGGATCCGGCACCGCATACACCACCCGGGCGATCCCGTCCTCGATCGCGCGCGTCGTGCAGGGGCCGGTACGGCCGTGATGCGAGCAGGGTTCGAGCGTGACCACCAACGTCCCGCCCCGGGCCCGGGGCCCGGCTTCTTCGAGCGCCACGACCTCGGCGTGCCGACCTCCCGCGGCCTCGGTCGCGCCGCGTCCGACGATCGCACCGGCGGCGTCGAGCACCACGGCACCCACCGGGGGATTGGGCGTCGAGATCCCGAGCGCCGACCGCGACACCGCCAAGGCGTCGGCGAGTGCCGCCCGCTCGCGTTCCCGGCCCGCGCCCGGGGATCCAGCCATGGTCACCCCCGGGCGCCCAGAGCCTCCGCGCGCAGGGCCTCGACCTTCGCGTCGGGGTCGGGCGCGCCGTAGACGGCCGACCCGGCGACGAAGACGTCGACTCCCGCCGCGGCGCTCTCACCGATCGTGGCGGAGTCGATCCCGCCGTCGATCTGGATCAGCACGTCGAGCCCACGACGATCGATCTCCGCACGCAGGGTGCGCACCTTGTCGAGCATCTCGGGCATGAACTTCTGGCCACCGAAACCGGGCTCGACGCTCATCACGAGAACCAGGTCGACATGGTCGAGAAGCTCCAGGTAGGGCTCGACCGGGGTGCCCGGCTTGAGGGAGATCCCCGCCCTGCAGCCCCGCGCGTGCAGCAGCTCGGCCACGCCCGCGGGGTCGTCGGTCGCCTCCACGTGGAAGGTGACGTTGAACGCGCCGGCGTCCACGTAATCGCCGACCCAGCGGGCCGGGTCCTCGATCATGAGGTGGCAGTCCATCGGCTTGTCCGTCACCGCGCCGACCGCCTTGGCGACCGGCGCGCCGAAGGAGAGATTGGGGACGAAGTGGCCGTCCATCACGTCGACGTGGATCCAGTCGGCGGAAGGGATCCGCTCGATCTCGCGGTCGAGACGGGCGAAGTCGGCGGACAGGATCGACGGCGCGATGAGCGGCTGGTACGACATGCCGTCCAGTCTAGGCCGCGCGTACGGCTGCTTCGATTCTCGCCCGCTGCCCGTGCCCGGAAGAGGCGTCCGTGCTGTCGCTCAGCCGAACGCCCCTGATCAGCCGACGCGGCGCAGCGCGGCCATGAACATCGCGTCCGTCCCGTGCCGGTAAGGCCAGAGCTGGGCCCACGGCCCGGTACCGAGACCCTCGATCGGCTCCACACAGATCCCGGCCAGCACCTCCTGCACGTCGAGCGTCTCCACGTCCGCCCGCCGCCCCGCCTCGCGGACCACCGACACCGTCTCCGACAGGTGCGGCGAACACGTGGCGTACAGCACCACCCCGCCCGGCCGGACCAGATCCAACGCCGAGTCGAGGAGCGCGCGCTGCAGCGACACGAGCTCGGGAACGTCCCCCGCGGTCTTGCGCCAGCGCGCCTCGGGACGACGACGCAGAGCCCCCAGCCCCGAGCACGGTGCGTCCAGGAGCACGCGATCGAACCCCGGCTCGAGCCCCGGCTTCCGGCCATCAGCGGTGTGCACCGTGACCGGGAGATCCTTGGTCGCCTCACGCACCAGACCGGCACGGTGCTCGGACACCTCCACCGCGGTGAGTGAGGCGCCTTCGATCTCCGCCAGCGCCCCGAGTAGGACGGCTTTACCGCCCGGGCCCGCGCACAGGTCCAGCCAACGCCCGCCGTCCTCGCCGAGGACCGGCAGCCCGGCAGCGGCCAGCGCGACGAGCTGGCTCCCCTCGTCCTGTACCGCGGCCATGCCCTCGCGGACGGCGTCGAGGGATCCCGGATCCCCGGAATCCAGGTGCACGGCGTACGGAGACAGCCGCCCTTCCCGTCCGCCTGTCACCAGTGCCAGCTCCTCGCCGGTGATCGCACCCGGGCGCGCGGCCAGATGAACCCTGGGCCTCGCGTCGTCCGCCGCCAACAGTTCGGGAAGCTCACCTGCCGCGGAACCGAGTGACTCGGCGAAGGCCCGGGCGATCCACTCCGGGTGCGCCGTGCCGATCGCCATCCGGGCGATCGGATCCGCCACCGCCTCCCGGAGGGCGTCGATCCACTCCTCGGTCGTGCGCGCCGCGATCTTGCGCAGAACCGCGTTGACGAATCCGCCCGCGCGGCCCAGACCTTCGGTCCGCGCGGCTTCCACGGTGGTGTCGACCGCCGCGTGGGCACCGATTCGGGTGAACAGCAGCTGGTACGCACCGAGCCGGACCAGGTCCAACACGGGAGGGTCGATCTCGTCGACGGAACGTGACGCCGCGAGTGCGATGATGCGGTCGAGTAGGCCCTGCGCACGCAGGGTTCCGTAGGTGAGCTCCGTCGCGAGGGCGGAGTCCCTCGCGTCCAGCCGGGCCCGGCGCAGTTCGGCCGGGAGGGCGAGGTTCGCGTACGCGGAGCGTTCCCGCACGGCGGTCATGACCGCCAGCGCGACCGCCCGGGCGTCGGGGCGGGGCGCCTGCGGCTGCGGACGCTTGTTCTGGCCCGGACCCTGCGGCCCCCGCCGACCGTGCGCGCTGTCCCGTCGAGTTCCCTGACCACCGGCGCCGCCGCGTGGACGCTGTCCTGAGCCCTTGCCGCGGCCCCGAGGCGACTGTCCCCGGCCGCGTGAATCGTCGGCGCTCATTCGAACACCGTCCCGGACTCGAGCCGTGCACCGCGCGCCCAGTCCAGCGCGTCCATCATCTTTTTACCCGGAGGCTGCACCTTCTCGATGAGAATCGGGGCCGACGCTGTCCCCACGAGGAACGCTCGCTTGCCCCACCGGATACGTCCCGGTGCGAGCGAGGATTCGAGCCCCAGGGCCTCGATCTCGGTCTGATCGGCCGGGCGCGCGACCCCGATCTTGACGCGCTCACCCCCCATGGTCGTCCACGCGCCCGGAGCCGGGGTCACGGAGCGGATATGACGATCCACCGCGATGGCCGGATCCGTCCACCGCACGCGGGCGTCAGCGACGGTGATCTTCCCCGCGTAGGACACGCCGTCCTGCGGTTGCGGCTCGGCGCGCAACCGCCCGGCCTCGATTCCGTCGAGGGTGGCCAACAACAACCCGGAGCCCGCATCGGCCAATCGGCCCAGGAGCTCCCCCGCCGTGTCGCGCGGCCGGATGGTCTCGGTCATGGTCCCCAGCACCGGCCCGGTGTCCATGCCCTCGTCGAGTCGGAAGGTCGTGGCACCGGTGACCTCATCCCCGGCCGCGATCGCGGCGTTCACGGGGGCAGCGCCCCGCCAGGCCGGCAGTAGGGAGAAATGGAGGTTGATCCACCCATGCGTGGGGATCTCGAGCACCGGCCGGGGCACGAGGTGGCCGTAGGCGACCACAGGTGCCGCATCCGGAGCCAGTTCTCGGAGACGCTCACCGAACTCGGGGTCGCGGGCACTGGGAGGTGTCAGGACCTCGATGCCCGCGGCATCCGCCGCCGCAGCGACGGGGCTGCGGGAAAGACCCCGTCCCCGCCCAGTCCTGGCGTCCGGCCGGGAAACAACCGCCACCACTTCGTGTGCATCGCTGTCCAACAGCGCCCTGAGCGAGGGGACCGCCACCTCCGGCGTCCCGGCAAAGACGAGCCGCATGATTATCTCGCCCCCGTCGTCTCGGACAGTTGATCATGGACAACGCCCGCGCTGATCCCGGCACTGCCGAACCAGGAGGACGAGCGGATCTGTGCCATGGCCGACCTCCTCTGCTCGGGAGCGAGGCGCTGGAGGAACAGGATCCCGTCGAGGTGATCGGTCTCGTGTTGGACGGCCCTCGCGAGGATGCCGTCGGCCTCGAAGCTCACCGGCCGGCCATGGAGGTCCCGGCCTCGCGCTCGCACGCGGGCGAATCGCTCCGTCGGCTCGGACACCCCGGGGATCGACAGGCACCCCTCGTTCACGTGGGTCCTGTCGTCAGCGATCGGCTCCCACTCCGGGTTGACGAGATGTCCTTCCCGGCCTCCACAGCTGTAGACGAACACCCGGATGGACAACCCGATCTGTGGGGCCGCCAGCCCGGCGCCGTCCTCGTGGCGGACGGTGTCCATCAGGTCCGTCACCGCCCGCTCCAACCTGTCATCGAAGGACGTGACCGGGTCGGTCGGAGTCCGGAGTACCGGGTCGCCGAAGAGCCGGACGGGAAGGACGGGCATGCGTATCTGGTCTCCTCGCGAGCACTGGTGGTGGTGACGGTCCATTCTAGGGGTAATCCAGCCGACCGAACGAGCGCCGGTACGGTCAACCGATGTGGACTGGGTCCAGCCGCACACGGACCGGCTCTGAACTGCGCCTGCCGGATCGACCGACCACGAACGCCCGCACCTCCGTGACGACCACGGGGAGGTCGGCGGGAGGGATCCGTAGCAGTAGTCGTTCCGGATCCTCGATCTGCTCCTGACCCGGAAGCTCCTCACCCTCAGGGAGGTCCACCGGGCCCAGTACCTCGACACGATCGATGAGCCGGAAGCCATCGAGGAACTCGGAAAGCGCGGTGGCCGGGCCGTCGACGGCGATCATGTGCACCGCCGGCGGGAACCCCACCTCGGCCCGGTCCGCCAGCTCACGCTCCGCCCAGGCCTGCGGAGCCCATCTCACCAGCGCCTGCGACACCGGCGATTCGGAATCCGCCGACAGAAAGACCCGGCCACCTTCCTCGGCGGGGCGGACCAGGCCCGCCGCGCCGATCCAGAGCCTCAGTGCCTTCTGGACCGCACGCAGGTCAGGCCTGCCTAGCAGGGCCCACGAGTCGAGTAGTAGCGCGGCCCCGTACCCACCCTCGGCGACCGGTTCAGCCCCCGGGGTCGACACGATGATCGCAGGGGCGGCGGGGACGGAATCGAGGGTCTCTCCTCCCCTGCTCGTCCGCACCCTCACCCCCGGGAACATCCGTCCGAGTTCCTCGGCGGTCCTTCCGGCGCCGACCACGCCGGCACGAAGTGCCCTGGACCCGCACGCGACGCACCGGAATCCGGTCTCCGGTGCGCCACACCAACCACACGCGAGATCCACCGGCCCGTAGACCTCGTCCATGCGGCCGGCCCTGACGGGGCCGTTGCACCGTCGGCACCGCGCGGGCGCACGACATGAACCGCACAGCAGGGTGGGAATGTATCCCTTACGCGGAACCTGGACCAGCACCGGCGCATCCACGTCGATCGCCTCCCGCGCCATGGTGAGCGCGACGGCCGGCAACCTGGTGCGACCCCCGGCCACGTCCCTCGCCTGGATCGGATCGGCATCGGTCACCGCGGTGACGCGCGGAGCGAGTTCCCTGATGAGACCCGTCCGCGGACGTACCTCGTGGGCCCAGCCCGACCGGACGTACTCCGCGACCTCCGGCGTCCGGTCGACAGAACTGAACATGAGCGGGGTCTCGTCGAGAAGTGAACGCTGAACCGCCACCTCACGCGTATGCGGATACGGCGCCCGCGGTTCGACGAAGGAATCGTCGCCGTCATCGTGCAGGACGATCAGACCGAGTTCCGGAAGCGGGGCGAACACCGCGCTCCGGGTGCCCACGACGATTCGCGCATGCCCCCGGGTCGCCCTCAGCCAGCGCCGGTAGCGCGCGGAAGGGCCGACACCCGCGGACAGGTCCGCGACGAGATCCCGGCCGGCCGCTCCTCCCCCCACGGCCGCCCGACACGCCTCCGTTAGACGGTCGACATCCCGCTGGTCCGGAACGATCAGCAGAACCTGCAGGCCCCTGCGTCTGACCGAGTCCGCCAGTGACGCCAGAGCCGTGGCCCAATCCCGGCCGGGCGGGGCCGTCCATACCGCTCGCGCGGGGATCCCGGCGGTGGCGGCTTCGAGGAATCTGGTGACCATCGGGTGGTCGTCCCAGCCTTCGGGGAGCTCGACCGGGCCCGTGGTCACCCCGAGCGGCTCGAGGGGCTCCGGCACGGACTTCTCCGCGGCGGCGTGTCGAGGAGGGACCGCCAACCGGATGACATCCGAACGCATGCCCATCCACCGGCGCGCGACCGCCTCCACCAACCCGAACAACGCGGGCGTGAGCACAGCCTCCGGCGAGACGACGCGCTCCAACCACGCCAACTCACCCCGATGCTCCGACTCCTCCGACCGCGCGATGACGAATCCATCGACCAACCGACCGGCGAAGCGAACCCTTACACGCGTGCCCGGCAGGGCCTGCCCCGTCAGGGACTCGGGCACCAGATAGTCGAACTCGCGGTCCAGATGCGGCACCCCGAGCAGAGGCAGGACCCGGGCCACCGGGGCGTCAGCCGCCGGGGCCCGGGTCGCTGGCCGTGTGGTCGTCACGTACGGGATCCTCGCATCCCGTTACGACAGACGAGAGGTCGAGTCAGAGTCCTGCGGCCTTACGCAGCTCGTCGACACGATCGGTCCGCTCCCAGGGGAGGTCGATATCGGTACGGCCGAAGTGCCCGTAGGCAGCCGTGGGTGCGTAGATCGGCCGCTTGAGGTCCAGATCCCGGATGATCGCACCCGGACGGAGATCGAACACCTCGGACACGGCCTGCTGGAGCGTGTCCAGGGAGACCTTCTCGGTCCCGAACGCCTCGACGAACAGGCCGACCGGAGCGGCCTTGCCGATCGCGTACGCGACCTGTACCTCGACACGCTCGGCCAGCTCGGCGGCGACGATGTTCTTGGCGACCCAACGCATGGCGTACGCAGCCGACCGGTCCACCTTGGACGGATCCTTGCCCGAGAACGCGCCGCCCCCGTGGCGGGCCATTCCGCCGTAGGTGTCGACGATGATCTTGCGGCCGGTCAGGCCGGCGTCACCCATCGGCCCGCCCAGGACGAACCGGCCGGTCGGGTTCACCAGGAGCCGGTAATCGCTCTGGTCGATCGCCAGGGCGGCTTCCTCTGCCAGTACGGGCTTGATCACATGCTCGGTCAGGTCGTCGCGAAGCGTGGTCTCCAGATCGATCCCGTCCGCATGTTGGGTCGAGATCACGATCGTGTCGAGCCGGACCGCCTTGTCGCCGTCATACTCGACGGTGACCTGGGTCTTGCCGTCCGGACGCAGGTAGGCCAGAGTGCCGCTCTTGCGAACCTCCGTCAGGCGGCGCGACAGTCGATGCGCGAGCGCGATCGGCAGCGGCATCAGCTCAGGGGTATCCGAGCAGGCGTAACCGAACATCAGACCCTGGTCACCGGCGCCCTGACGCGCGATCTCGTCCTCGACGGACTCCACCGAGGTGCGGGCCTCGTGTGAGGTATCCACTCCCATCGCGATCTCGGGCGACTGTTGTCCGATCGAGATCGAGACACCACAGGAGATGCCGTCGAAACCCTTGTCGGACGAGTCGTAGCCGATCTCGACGATCTTGTCGCGAATCAGCTGGGGGATCTCGACGTACCCGGTGGTCTTGACCTCGCCGGCCACATGGACCTGGCCGGTGGTGACCATCGTCTCCACGGCCACCCGGGCCGCCGGATCCTGCTCCAGCATCGCGTCCAGAATCGCGTCTGAGATCGCGTCACAGATCTTGTCCGGGTGCCCCTCGGTCACGGACTCGCTGGTGAACAGCCGACGTGCCTGCGTCACAGTGATTCTCTCTTCCATCGTCGGATCGCGTGCGGTCGTCGCCGACCGCGTGAGAACAGACTAGTCGGTGCGTCCCACGTCACTGCGCGCGGTCCGTCAGCGGGACCGTTCCACCACCGCGTCGAGGATGCGCCCGGCGAGGACGTCCTTGCTCGCGCGGTCGACGAGTATCTCCCCGCCGTCGGAATCGAGAATCCAACCCCCGTTGTGGTCTCTGCCGAATGTGGTGTTCCGACCGACCTCGTTGACGACGAGGAGGTCGCACCCCTTTCGCGCCAGTTTCGCCCGACCGTGCTCGAGGACGGACCCGGACGCGTCACCGGTCTCCGCGGCGAAACCGACGAGCAGACACGAGGTGGGCACCTCGCCGCGGCCGCGCGCGGCGACGAGATCAGCGAGGATATCGGGGTTGCGCTCGAGTCGGATCTCGGCCGGTTCCGCGCCGGTCCCCTTCTTCAATTTCGATTCCGACACGTGACTGGGCCGGAAATCGGCCACAGCGGCCGCCTTGATCACGACGTCGGCCGTGGCTGCCGCGCGCAGCGTCTCTTCGCGGAGCTCGCGGGCCGATTCGATCCGCACCTCGGTGACCGCGGGCGGTGTCGGGAGGTCCGCGGAGGTCACCAGTGTCACCTCGGCGCCCCGGGCGACCGCGAGTGCCGCCAGCGCATGTCCCTGTTTTCCGGAACTGCGATTGCCGAGGAATCGAACCGGGTCGATCTCCTCACGCGTCCCGCCGGAGGTGACGACGATGTGTTTTCCGGCCAGGTCCCAGGGAAGCGAACCACCGTCGAGAAGCAACCGCGCCAGTCGGGCGATGTCGGCCGGCTCGGGCAGCCGCCCCGCGCCGGTATCCGCTCCCGTGAGTCGGCCGCGGGCCGGGGGCATCACGTGGAGTCCGTCTCCGCGCAGGGTCTCGACGTTCCGCTGCGTCGCCGGGTGCTCCCACATCTCGGTGTGCATCGCCGGAGCGAGCAACACCGGGCACCTCGCGGTCAACAAGGTGGAGGTGAGCAGATCATCAGCGCGTCCGGACGCCGCACGGGCCATCAGGTCCGCCGTCGCAGGGGCGATGACGACCAGATCGGCCTTCTGCCCCAGGGCGACGTGCCGGACGGAGGGAACATCCGAGAACACACCGGTGGACACCGGGTTCCCGGACAGTGCCTCGAAGGTGGCGGCCCCGACGAAGTTCAGGGCCGCCTCTGTGGGGACGACGTCGACGTGGCAACCGGACTCGGTGAGGAGCCTGATGAGGCCACAGGCCTTATAGGCGGCGATCCCGCCTCCGACGCCGACGACGACACGCATCGCGCGTCTGTCGTCCCCCTCGGGGGTCACTCGCCCTCGGCGCAGTCGAGAAGGTCGGAGTGGAGTTCGCGCAGGGCGATGGTCAGGGGCTTCTCGTGGAGACCGGGATCGACGAGCGGTCCGACGTACTCGAGGATCCCCTCTTCGATCTGGTTGTAGTACGAGTTGATCTGCCGAGCGCGCTTCGCGGCGAAGATCACGAGTGCGTACTTGGAGGACGCCCGCTCGAGAAGCTCATCGATCGGGGGGTTGGTGATGCCGATCGGGGTGTCGTACAGCGGGGTGGCCGCTGCGGCTTCGGTGGTGGCCACTATGGGTTCTCCTCTGGGTACAAGCCTGGGTGATGCGGGAAGTTTCGGCCCTGGCCCGGGCCACACTGACGTGGTGCCCGGGCGACGGCACTAGCCGACCAGCAATGATACCAATTGATCGACTGCGGTCTCGAGTTCGTCGTTGACGACGACCTCGTCGAACTCGCCGCGAGCGTCCATTTCGACCTTCGCGGTCTCGAGGCGGCGCGCCACGACCTCGTTCGGCTCCGTGCCGCGACCGCGAAGCCGCTGCTCGAGTTCCTCCCAGGACGGCGGGGCCAGGAAGACCGTTCGCCCCTCCGGGATCGACTCGCGGATCTGGCGGACGCCTTCGAGGTCGACCTCGATGAGAACCGGCCGTCCCGCCTCCAGTGCCTCGTGGACCGGTTCGGCGGGGGTGCCGGACAACTGGAGTCCTCGATGGATCTCCGCCCACTCCAGCATGCGGCCCTCGGCAACGGCGTCCCGGAACTCGTCCGTCGACACGAAGAAGTAGTCGTGCCCGTGGACCTCACCGGGGCGCGGGGCCCGGGTGGTCATCGAGACGCTGAAGTAGAGATCCGAGACGCGCTCGCGAAGGCGGGCTACAACGGTTGACTTGCCGACAGCGGAGGGGCCGGCCAAGACGATCAGCCGGCCCCTCATCGCCGTCGGCTCCGGGTTGTTCGCCCCGGGCGACGGTGTGTTCATGCGTCGATCAGTCGACCGTGAAGTCGAACCGCTCGAGCAGCGCGCGGCGCTGGCGGTCACCGAGACCACGCAGGCGACGCGTGGGCGCGATCTCCAGCTCGGTCATGATCTCCTGAGCCTTGACCTTGCCGACCTTGGGCAGAGCCTCGAGCAGCGCCGAGACCTTCATCTTGCCGAGGATCTCATCGGTCTCAGCGTCCTTGAGCACCTGCTTGAGGTCGGTGCCGCCGCGCTTCAGGCGCTCCTTGAGCTCAGCCCGGGCACGACGGGCCGCAGCCGCCTTCTCCAGAGCAGCAGCGCGCTGCTCATCGGTCAACTGGGGAAGGGCCACAATTCCTCCGTCTCGTTCGTGTGTGTCTCATGACTCACGCGGATGTCCAAGGTAGGACACCAGCGTCTGGTGTGCGGTGACCGTCCCCGGCGCGTCCGCGGGCTGCGGATCGTTCCGGAAGCGGGCGCTCCCTCGTGCTCACCGTACCCGGGCGGTACCGCCTCCCTGACGGAGCCGGCGACCGCATCGGGCCTGATGACCTCAGCAACAGTACGCGGCCGGTTGGCCGTGCACCCGCACGGGGTCCCGTGTGGAACCCTGCCTGACATGCGGTTTGACGTTTTGAGGTTAGAGGCAGACTAGCCCTGCGTGCTCGTGGATGCGACTCGAAACGCCTGAAAAATGCAGTCGATGATCTCCTCGACGCCCCGGCGGTCGTTACCGCTGTGAGAGGTGGGTACCGAGAGGAAAACGGTGCTCAGGGGGCGTCGGCAAAGCTGAACTGCCCCGAGAGATCCGTGACGACAGCGCGCATCGCGCCGACGTCGGGGCCCGCCCGCAGGACGTGCCGGGAGACGTTCACCAGGGTGGCGGGCAGTGCCGGGCCGGCGATCCGTCGCACGTCCGCGAGTGTGCCCCCCTGCTCCCCCACCCCCGGCATGAGAACCGGGCCGCGGAGCCGCTCGAGGACGGGTGGGTCCGCGACGGTCGCACCCACGACGACGCCGAACGAACCCACGTCATCCGGGAACGCACCGGTGTTCCGACGCCCGATCTCGTCGACCACCGACTGCGCGACGGTGCCGTCCGTCCCCACCGCACCCTGGAGCCCGCCGGCCTCCGGATTGGACGTACGTGCCAGCACGAACAGCCCGCGCCCGGTCGAGGCCGCGGCGTCGAACGCGGCATCCAACGACCCCACGCCGAGATAGGGCGACACGGTGAGCGCGTCACACGCGAGCGGTGATCCGTCGGCGAGCCACGCCCGGGCGTATCCCGCCATGGTGGACCCGATGTCGCCACGCTTGGCGTCGGCGACGGAGAGGGCTCCCGCGGTAGTGATCGAGGAGAGCACCTCCTCGAGCACGGCGATACCAGCGGAACCGTGCTCCTCGAAGAACGCCACCTGGGGCTTGATCGCGGGGACGAGGTCGCCGAATGCCTCCAGCGCGCGTCGGGAGAACTCGGCGACGCCGGCTGGGCCCACCCCCAACCCCCAGGCCTCGAGCAGCGCCGGGTGCGGATCGATTCCCACGCACAGGTTCCCGCGGTCGGCGACTGCGGACCGGAGGCGAGCACCGAACGAGGCCCGGGGGTCGGTTTCGGTCATCGCGTGGCGAACCACGAGTGCAGCTGCTGCAACGGGCTGACCGCCACGTCGCCCTGACGCATCGCCTCGATGCCGTGCACTGCGGCGGTGGCACCCTGAACGGTGGTGACGCACGGGACCCGGCGTGAGATCGCAGCGGAACGGATCTCGTAACCGTCCGCGCGCGTGCCGCCCGTCGACGAGGCGATGTTCAGGATCAGGTCGACCTCGTCCGCGTTGATCCGATCGACGATGGTCCGAACCGGCCCACCGTCGGCGTCGACCGGTCCCGCGCCCGACTCGGTGAGCTTCGCGACGGTCTCGCACGCGATCCCGTATCGGCGGAGCATCAGAGCCGTGCCCTCGGTGGCCAGGACGGTGAACCCGAGAGCCGCGAGGCGCTGGGCCGGGAACACCATCGAACGCTTGTCGCGGTTGGCGACGGAGACGAAGACCGTGCCCGACGTCGGCAGGACGCCCTCCGCGGAAAGCTGGCCCTTGGCGAAGGCCACGGCGAAGTCCGGGCCGATTCCCATGACCTCGCCGGTGGACTTCATCTCAGGACTGAGGAGGGAGTCCACGGTGTTCCCCTCCGGGGTGCGGAAACGGTTGAACGGCAGAACCGCTTCCTTGACCGCGACAGGGGCGTCGGAGGGCAGCGAGCCACCGTCGCGGTCCGCGGGCAGCAGACCTTCCGCACGCAGGTCGGCGATCGACTCGCCCATCATGATGCGCGCGCACGCCTTGGCCAGGTGGACACCCGTCGCCTTCGACACGAACGGCACCGTGCGGCTGGCGCGCGGGTTCGCCTCGAGGACATACAGGATGTCGTCCTTGATCGCGTACTGGACGTTCATCAGACCCTTGACGCCGATTCCGAAGGCGAGTGCCTCGCTCGAGCGGCGAACCCGGTCGATGTCGTCCTGACCCAGGGTGATGGGCGGGAGCGCACACGCGGAGTCGCCGGAGTGGATCCCGGCCTCCTCGATGTGCTCCATGACGCCCCCCAGGTAGACCTCGGTGCCGTCGCACAGCACGTCGACGTCGATCTCCACCGCGTCATCGAGGAAGCGGTCGACCAGGACCGGACGGTCCGGGCTGATCTCGGTGGCGCGATCGATGTAGGACCGGAGCGAGTCCTCGTCGTACACGATCTCCATCCCACGTCCCCCGAGGACGTACGAGGGACGGACGAGCACCGGATAGCCGATGTTCCCGGCGATCTCGGTGGCCTCGTCGGCGTTGATGGCGGTGCCGAAGGCGGGCGCCGGCAGGCCGGCCTTGACGAGCACCTCGCCGAATTCACGGCGGTCCTCGGCGAGGTCGATGGCGGACGGGCTGGTCCCGACGATCGGAACGCCCGCGTCCTCGAGTTGCGCGGCGAGACCCAGAGGCGTCTGGCCGCCGAGCTGGACGAGCACGCCGGCCACGGTCCCGGACTCCGACTCAGCGTGGTAGACCTCCATGACGTCCTCGAACGTCAGCGGCTCGAAGTACAGACGGTCGGCCGTGTCGTAGTCGGTGGAGACGGTCTCCGGGTTGCAGTTGACCATGACCGTCTCGTAGCCGGCCTCGGAGAGTGTGAGCGCGGCGTGGACACACGAGTAGTCGAACTCGATGCCCTGGCCGATCCGGTTGGGGCCGGAGCCCAGGATGATGACCTTCTCGCGCTCGGTCTGCGGGGCCACCTCGGACTCGGCCGCCGGGTCCAGTTCGTAGGTCGAATAGTGGTACGGCGTCTTCGCCTCGAATTCGGCCGCACAGGTGTCGACCGTCTTGTAGACCGGTCGGACCCCGAGCCGGTGACGCAGCCGCTGAACCCCCTCGGCGCCGGCGAACTCAGGACGGAGCGCCGCGATCTGGGCATCGGAGAGGCCGTTGTGCTTGGCCCTGCGCAGAAGGCTCTCATCGACGACCGGGGCGTCGACGATCTCGCGGCGGAGGGCGACGAGCTCCTCGACCTCGTACAGGAACCACGGGTCGATCGACGAGGCCTCGTAAACCTGCTCGACCGTGGCACCCAGGCGCAGCGCGAGCTCGACGTCGTACATGCGGCCCTCGGTCGGGCGACGCAGGTCGTCGAGAACAGCCGCCACGTCCGTGGACCGACCCGGGGCGATCGCTTCGTCGGTCAGGGTCCAGAATCCGGCGGCCTTGGTCTCGAGCGAGCGCATGACCTTCCCCAGCGCCTCGCGGTAGTTGCGTCCCAGGCTCATGGCCTCGCCGACCGACTTCATCGTGGTGGTCAGCGTGTCGTCGGCTCCGGGGAACTTCTCGAACGCGAAGCGCGGTGCCTTCACCACGACGTAGTCGAGGGTGGGCTCGAAGCTCGCAGGAGTCTCGCCCGTGATGTCGTTGGTGATCTCATCCAGCGAGTAGCCGATGGCGAGGCGCGCCGCGATCTTCGCGATGGGGAATCCCGTGGCCTTGGAGGCCAGTGCCGACGAGCGGGACACACGCGGATTCATCTCGATCACCACGAGACGGCCGTCCACCGGGTTGATCGCGAACTGGATGTTGCACCCGCCGGTGTCCACGCCGACGGCGCGGAGGATGTCGATACCGATGTCCCGCATGTTCTGGAACTCGCGGTCGGTGAGCGTCATCGACGGCGCGACGGTCACCGAGTCACCGGTGTGGACACCCAGCGCGTCCACGTTCTCGATCGAGCAGATCACGACGACGTTGTCCTTGTTGTCGCGCATGAGCTCGAGCTCGAACTCCTTCCACCCGAGGATCGACTCCTCGATGAGGACGTTCGCGGTCGGCGAGGCCGCGAGGCCGCCGCCGGCGATCCGCTCGAGGTCGTCCATGGTGTAGGCGAGGCCCGAACCGAGGCCGCCCATGGTGAAGGACGGACGCACGACGACCGGCAGTCCGAGCTCGGCGACGGTCGCGTGGACCTCCTCCATGGTGTGGCAGACCGCGCTGCGGGCGGACTCCCCACCGACGCCGGCGACGATGTCCTTGAACATCTGACGGTCCTCGCCCCGGTTGATGGCCGGGATGTCGGCGCCGATGAGCTCGACGTCGTGCTTGGCGAGGATCCCCTGCGCATCGAGCTGCATCGCGGCGTTGAGGGCCGTCTGACCGCCGAGCGTCGCCAGGACGGCGTCGACGGGGTGCCCCTCGGCCGCTTCCTTGGTGAAGATCTTGTCGATGTACTCGGGGGTGATCGGCTCGACGTACGTGGCGTCGGCGAACTCCGGGTCGGTCATGATCGTGGCCGGGTTCGAGTTGACCAGCGTGACCCGCAGGCCCTCGGAGCGCAGGACACGGCAGGCCTGTGTGCCCGAGTAGTCGAACTCGCACGCCTGCCCGATGACGATCGGGCCGGAGCCGATGACGAGGACGTGGTTGATGTCTGTGCGGCGGGGCATCAGAGGGCGCCCTTTCTGGTGTCTGCGGACCCGGCGACGGACGAACCGAGCAGGTCGACGAAGCGGTCGAAGAGGTTGGCGGCGTCACGTGGGCCGGCCGCGGCCTCGGGGTGGTACTGGACGGAGAACGCACTGCCGTCGGCGAGAGCGACGCCCTCGACGGTCCCGTCGTTGGCGCAGATGTGCGTCACCTTCGCCGATCCCCACGGCGTCTGCCAGGTCTCGGACTCGGGTGCACGGAGCGCGAAACCATGGTTCTGCGAGGTGATCGCCACGTTGCCGGTGGCTTTCTCGATCACCGGGATGTTGGTTCCCCGGTGGCCGAAGCGCATCTTGTAGGTCTCCAGGCCCAGTGCGCGGCCGAGGATCTGGTTACCGAAGCAGATGCCGAAGAACGGGATGCCCTGGCTCAGGACCTCTTTGGTCAGGTGCACCGCGGCGTCGGCGGTCGCGGGGTCGCCGGGCCCGTTCGACAGGAACACGCCGTCGACGTCCAGGTCGAGCACATCCGCCAGCGTCGACGAGGCGGGGATGACATGGACCCGCACACCGCGCTCGGCGAGCATCCGCGGGGTGTTGGACTTGATTCCCAGATCCAGCGCGGCAACCGAGTAGCGTGCCTCGCCCTCGGCCGGCTCCACTACATACGCGTTCTCCGTGGTGACCTCGTCAGAGAGGGACGCCCCGGCCATGGATTCCTGCGCACGCACGGTCGCGACCATCGACTCGTCATCGGCCAGGTCCTCACCCGAGAAGATGCCGGCCTTCATGGCGCCCCGGTCGCGGATGTGTCGTACGACCGCGCGGGTGTCGATGTCGGCGACGCCGATGATCTCCTGGGCGATCATCTCGTCCTCGAGGGTGCGCTCCGCGCGGAAGTTCGAGGCGCGTCGCGATAGATCGCGGACGACCAGGCCGGACACCCAGATCCGACCGCCTCGGTCCTCGCCGTCGAGGAGCGACTCGCCGTCCTCGTCGTTCCAGCCGGTGTTACCGATCTGGGGTGCGGTCGTCACGACGATCTGCCGGCAGTACGACGGGTCCGTCATCGTCTCCTGGTAGCCGGACATCGCCGTGGTGAAGACAGCCTCGCCGAGCGTGGTGCCGCGAGCGCCGAAGGCGGTGCCGCGATGGATGCGACCGTCCTCGAGGACGAGCGCGGCGGGCTCGCGTGCTCCTGGCTTCGCGGGCGTGTTGTTCTGCGATGTCACTGCTTCTCCTCGGTGGTGGAGGTCGGGGTGTCGGTCCGGTCGGAGGGCGCGGCGTCACCGCGGAGCGCCTCCCAGCGCGGATAGCTGTCTTTGTCGTCGGCCCGGAATCCCGAGTCGATGACCGTGCGTCCTCCTGGTGCGGTGACCTGCCACCGGGCGGCGAGGATGCCTCCGCCGGGGACGGTCTTGTTCGCCAGCGCGGAGGTCCGGCGCACGCCGATCAGGTCGGCGCGGGGAATCCACACCACGTCGGTGGCGAGTTCGAGGAGAAGCCCGTCGGTGTATGCCGTGAGGGTCGCGGCCGAACGGTGCCCGAGCGGTGGGCGCGCGATCCTGGCCTGCCAGTCCCCGGCCACCGTGCTGCCGACGTAGACGCCGGTCAGCGGTCCCAGCACCACGGCGCCGGGATCGGCGGGGGGCTGCGGTAGCGAGTCGAACAGGCCCGCCTGTGACCGGCTGCGGTTGCGCCATCCCAGCGTCATCAGGCCGATCAGGAGGAGCAGCAGGACGATCATCACGAGCGCTGTCCAGAAGTCCTGGTTCATGCGAGTACCTTCCCGTCGCGGCTGGTCATGCGCCCGTGGTAGACGGTGCCCACCACCCTCGCCGCGAATGTCATCCCCTCGTAGGGGGTATTGGCGGACAGGCTGGCGAGGTCCTCGCCGATCACCGTCCAGGAGGAATCGGGGTCGACGACGGCGAGGTTTGCGGGCTCCCCCACCTCGATCGGTCGCCCCTGGTCGGTCAGACCGGCGATCTCGGCGGGCCGGACGCTCATGACGCGGGCGAGATCACGCCAGGTCATGTCGCCGGTGTCGATCAGAAGTGCGGCGACGATCGGGAGCGCGGTCTCGAGGCCCAGCATTCCCGGGCGGGCCGCGGCGAACTCACAGCACTTCTCCTGTGCTGCGTGGGGTGCGTGATCGGTCGCGACGCAGTCGATGACCCCGGAAACCAGCGCCTCGCGGAGCGCGCGGGCATCGTGTGCCTCGCGAAGCGGGGGGTTGACCCGGTAGACGCCGTCGTAGGTCTCCAGCCGCGAGTCGTCCAGCAGTAGATGATGGGGGGTGACCTCGGCGGTGATCGAGATCCCCTGGGATTTCGCCCACGCGAGCAGTTCCACCGTCCCGGTTGTCGACGCGTGACAGATGTGCACGCGCGCGCCGGCGTCCCGCGCCAGAATCGCGTCACGGGCGACGATGGATTCCTCGGCGGACCGGGGCCAGCCGGTGAGACCGAGGCGAGCCGCGGTCGGGCCCTCATGTGCGACGGCGCCACGGGTGAGCCGCGGCTCCTCGGCATGCTGGGCTATGAGGACACCGAGCCCGGCCGAATACTCGAGGGCCCGACGCATCACCAGCGGGTCGTATACGCACATGCCGTCGTCCGAGAAGATCTTGACCTTCGCCGCACCGTCGGCCATCTGCCCCATCTCTGTGAGCTGCTCGCCCTTGAGTCCGACGGTGACCGCTCCGACGGGATGGACGTCGCACAATCCGACCTCGCGCCCGATCCGCCACACGGAGTCGGTGACCGTCTGGTTGTCCTGAGGTGGCTGAGTGTTGGCCATCGCGAAGACGGCGGTGTAGCCGCCCAGTGCTGCGGCCGCGGAACCCGAGGCGATGGTCTCGGTGTCCTCGCGGCCCGGCTCGCGCAGGTGCGTGTGCAGATCGACGAAACCCGGGAGGAGGACCGCGCCGTCGAGATCGTGGACCTCCGCGTCGGCGGGGGGCCCCTCGCCGGCGCCGGGCCCGAGCGCCGCGATGTGTCCGTCCCGGATGAGGACGTCTACGGGGTCCCCCTCGCCGTAGGGACGGACCCGACGCAACAGCAGGGTCGGGGATTCGGGGACGGTCACTCGGTGGTTCCTTCCATTCCGACGAGAGTGTGGAGGAGAACAGACATGCGGAGGTGGACGCCGTTGGTCACCTGCTGGAGGATCGCCGAGGACGGGGCATCAGCCACATCGAAGCCGATCTCCATCCCCCTGACCATCGGCCCGGGGTGCAGGACCACGACATCCTCGCCCAGCCGAGCGGCGCGAGCGGGTCCCAGCCCGTAGCGCACCGCGTACTCGCGGGCGGACGGGAAGAACCCGCCGTTCATCCGCTCGGCCTGGACCCGGAGCATCATCACCGCGTCTGCACCGGCGAGTTCGACGTCCAGATCGGTGGACGCGCGGACGGGCCAGCCGTCCACGCCCACGGGCAGCAGGGTCGGCGGGGCGACGAGGACCACCTCGGCGCCGAGAGTTGACAGGAGCAGTGCGTTGGAGCGGGCCACGCGAGAGTGGAGGATGTCCCCGACGATCACGACCCGACGGCCCTCGATGCCCCCCATCCGCTCCCGGAGGGTCATCGCATCGAGGAGAGCCTGGGTCGGATGCTCGTGCATCCCGTCACCGGCGTTGATCACCGACGGCCCGACGCCGCCCGGAGACACCCATCGTGCGATCTGCGTGGACGATCCGGAGGCCGGGTGCCGCACGATCAGTGCGTCGGCGCCGATCGCCGTGAGGGTCAGGGCGGTATCGCGCAGTGATTCGCCCTTCTGCACAGAGGAGGCACTTGCCGACACGTTGATGACGTCGGCGCTCATCCACTTGCCGGCGGTCTCGAACGAGACGCGCGTCCGGGTGGAATTTTCGTAGAACACCGTGAGCACGGTCTTCCCGCGCAGGGTCGGAAGCTTGCGCACCTCGCGGCCGAGGAGCGTCTCTTTGAGCCTGCCGGCTTCGTCGAGGATCGACAGCGCCGTGTCCCGGTCTAGCTCGGCGGCGGAGAGCAGGTGCTTCATCGGTTCTCCTCCGGGACGGGGCGCCGGAGTACCACCGCGTCGGCCCCGTCGATCTCGCTCAACTGCACCGACACGCCCTCCTCCCGCGACGTGGGGACGTTCTTGCCTACGTAGTCCGCCCGGATGGGTAGTTCGCGGTGGCCCCGGTCGACCAGCACGGCCAGCTGGACGCGGGCGGGGCGGCCGAGATCCCGCAGCGCGTCGAAGGCCGCGCGGATCGTCCGCCCAGAGAACAGGACATCGTCGACGAGGATGACGGTCGCGCCATCGATGCCCTCGGCGGGAACCCTGGTCGGGTTCATCGGCCTGTGCGGACCGCCGGCCAGATCGTCGCGGTACAACGTGACGTCGATCGATCCCGCATGGACGGCGACTCCGCTGAACTCGCGGATTCGATCCGCCAGCCGGGCGGACAGTGGAACGCCGCGCGTGGGAATGCCGAGCAGGACGACGGAGCCCGCATCCGGGGAGTCCGCGGCGGTACGTTCAATGATCTGATGGGCCAGGCGGGACACCGTCCTGGCCACGTCTTCGGACGTGAAGAGTGACACCGAGTTCGCGTTCGTATCCGAACCTTCAGCGCTCACCGATCACCACCTCCTTGTCCGCCTCACTGGACGGCTCGTTAAAGGGATAGTTTTCGATACCGAACTCTATCAGTCCGCGGTCCCCGCTCCCGGCTCGGTGGAAGTGGCCTCCGACACGTCCTTCGACACCTCGGTATCCGCTTCCGCAGTATCCTCTGCCGACTCTGCCGACCCGACCGACTCGGACGCCGACGCCGACGCCGCACCCGACGATGACCCCAGCACCGAGACCGCCTGCTCGGCAGCCCGGATGTGCTCGGCGAGGCCGGCGATCCGGTCCAGGACGGCATTGACGTACGGCACCGACTTCTCAGCCGACAGATCCGACACGAGCAGAACCGACTGATCGATCACGATGGCCGATTCGACCTGCTCGGTCCCGAACAGCAGCTCCCATGCGCCTGCACGGAGCACGGCACGGTCCACCGCGGGCAGACGCTCGAGCGTCCACTCACGTAGGTGCTCGGAGATCATCGAATCGAGCCGGTCCAGGCGCTCGGCGACGCCTGCCACGATCTCCATGGTGAATGGTGCGACATCGTGGAACTCCTGGGAGTCCTCGCCCATCCGGCGACGCTCCTCAGCGAGTTCGACGACATCGGCATCGCGCAGCTCCGCCTCGAACAGGAGCGAGACGGCACGCCTGCGCGCCCGGTACCGGGACCCCCGGCTCCGGTGATCGACCTCTTCCGCCATGATCAGTCGTTCACCCGGCTGAGGTAGTGGCCGTCACGGGTGTCGATGCGCAGCTTGTCGCCGGTGTTGATGAACAGCGGAACCTGGACCTCGGCACCGGTCTCGAGGGTCGCCGGCTTGGTGCCGCCGGTCGACCTGTCACCCTGCAGGCCCGGATCGGTGTGCTGGACGACCAGGTCGACCGCGACCGGCATCTCGGCGAACAGCGGCAGGCCCTCGTGCATCGAGACCTGGACGCTGGTGTTCTCGAGCAGGAAGCGCGCGCCGTCCCCCATCACGACCGGCGAGACGTTGATCTGCTCGAAGTCCTGCTCGTCCATGAGGACGTAGTCCTCACCATCGCGGTACAGAAAAGTCATGTCCCGGCGGTCGACGGTGGCGGTCTCCACCTTCACGCCGGCGCTGAACGTCTTGTCGATGTTCTTGCCGGAGACCACGTTCTTCATCTTGGTCCGCACGAACGCCGGGCCCTTGCCGGGCTTGACGTGCTGGAACTCGACGATCTGCCACAGCTGGCCCTCCTCTTTGAGGACGAGACCGTTCTTGAAGTCGGCGGTGGACGCCATGGTGGGTACTCCTTCGAAAGTCGTCCGCGGGCGGCCGGGAGAGCTGCCTCGCGGATAGTCGTGGATCTGGCCCTCAGAGAACGCTGAAGGCCTTCGAGGTAGTCGTCAGGGACCTGCCGCCACCGCCGCTGACGGCCACGGTGTCCTCGATTCGGATCCCGCCGAGGTCCGGAAGGTAGATTCCGGGCTCGATGGTGATCACATCGCCGTCGGACAGTGTACTCGTGGACCTGCTGGACACAGCGGGCGCTTCATGCACGTCCAACCCCACACCGTGCCCCAGGGAGTGACCGAAGTAACCGCCGTAGCCCGCGGAGTCGATGATGCCGCGGCTGACCGCGTCCAGATCCGAGCAGGCGATCCCCGGCCGGACGGCCGCCACACCGGCGAGTTGCGCCTCCAGTACGACGGCATAGGCGTCGACGAGTCGGCCCGGTGCCTGTCCCAATGCCACGGTCCTCGTGCAGTCAGACGAATATCCCCCGACCATCGCGCCGAAGTCGATCACCACGAGTTCGCCGTCGGCGAGCAGACGGTCTCCGGGGACATGGTGCGGGTGCGCGCCGTTGGGGCCACTCGCCACGATCGTCTCGAACGCGACGCCGTCGGAACCCGCGCGGCGCATGGCGTGCTCGAGGTCGGCCGCCACGTCGCGTTCGCTCCGACCGGCTGCGATCGCGCCGCTGGTCAGCAGGTGCGTCCAGGCGTCATCAACGACACCACAGGCTCGTTCGATGAGGGCGACCTCGGAGTCGTCCTTTCGCCGACGGACCTGCTCGACCACGCCACTGGTCTCGATCACCCCGGTGTCGGGGGCGCCGACGTCCGCCATCGCCCGCCGCAGCGCGGAAGCCGCCGTCAGGGTCAGCTCGTCCGCCTCCACCGCGAGCGGTGCATCAGCCGGACCCCGGCGACGGCCGAGCACACCGCTCACGTACTCGCGCGAGATCACGTGTCCGACATCCGGGGCCTGTTCCACGACCTGCAGTTCGTACCGCGAATCCGTGCACAGCACCGCCCCCCCGTCGGTCTCGACCAGGACCGCCCCGCCCGAACCTCGGAAACCGGTCAGATAGGCGATGTTGCGTGGATCGGTGACCAACAGAGCGGTGGCACCGGTGTCCACCAGTGCTGCTCCGACCGCCTCCCTCCGGTCCGCGAACCGCCCGGTCACAGCAGGATCCCCCCGCCGCTCGGCTTCCGGCCCTCTGAAATGGCGGCGTAGGCGGCGGTCATCAGCGTGGGGTCCGGTGCCTCCATACGTGAGGGCCGCGCCAGCCCGTCGAGAACGACCAGTCGGAGGAAGCCGGAGTGGTTCTTCTTGTCTCCGGCCATCAGTTCGAGAAGGCGCGGGAACGCGTCCTCGTCATAGCCGGTCGGCAGACCGATCGAGGACAGGATCGACCTGTGGCGATCCGCCGTCGCATCGTCCAGCCGCCCGGCCAGTCGGGCCAGTTCGGCCACGAAGCACATCCCGACGCTGATCGCGCCACCGTGCCGCCACCGGTACTGCTCGCGCCGCTCCACGGCATGGCCCAGGGTGTGCCCGTAGTTGAGGATCTCGCGGAGCCCGGATTCCTTCAGATCCTGGCCGACTACGTCCGCCTTGACCTGGACGCTGCGGCGGATGAGGTCGACGATGATCTCGCCGCCCGGGTCTAGTGCGGCCTCGGGGTCCGCCTCGATGAGATCGAGGATCTCGGGGTCCGCGATGAAGCCGCACTTGACGACCTCGGCCATTCCCGAGATCAACTCGTTGCGCGGAACGGTCTCCAACGTCGCGGTGTCGATGAAGACCGCAGCCGGCTCGTGGAAGCTGCCCACGAGGTTCTTCCCGGCGTCGGTGTTGATGCCGGTCTTTCCTCCGACAGCCGCGTCCACCATCGCCAGGAGCGTGGTGGGGATGTGGATGACGCGCACGCCACGCATCCAGGTGGCGGCGACGAACCCGGCGAGATCGGTGGCTGCGCCGCCGCCCAGGCTGACGATGGTGTCCTTCCGGTTCACCCCGATCTGCCCCAACACGTCCCAACAGAACCCCGCCACGGCGAGATCCTTGCCCGCCTCGGCGTCGGGGATCTCGATGCGGTGTGCGTTGACGCCCGCCTCCTCGAGCTTCTCGCGGACCGCCTCGGCGGTCTGTGCCAGCGGGGGCTGGTAGAAGATCGCGACCGTCCGAGACGCGGAACAGGCCTCGATGATCTCGGGGAGCAGGCCACGCCCGATGACGACCGGGTACGGGGACTCCGAACGCACCTCCACGACTACGGGCTCGTTGGTGTTCGATTCGTGGTTCATCTGCAGCTCCCGCTCGTCGCTTGTCGCCGTCTCCGGCTCGTCTCAAGGTGAATATGTGGGCCCCGGCGGTCCCGGGCCGTCGCCCTCCGGACAGTTCGCCGACCCGGCCCGTTCCCGATGCTCCACCCGGGCCCCACGCCCAGGCTAGGGGGAATGGCCGGGCGCACGGTCACGGTTGCCGGCTTCTCCGCCTCGGATGCGGGTCACCGGACTCGAGTCTGTCGACGATGTCCGCCACCACCTTGCCGGAACTACGGCGCTCCGAGCTGACCGTGGTCCACGCGACCTCGCGGTACAGGGGTGAGCGCTCCGTGAGCAGCGCCTGGTAGCGAGCGGTCGCGTCGCCACCCGCGAGAAGCGGCCGGCCCGGCCCACGCGATCGCCGGACGCCCTCGGCCACACCGATGGTCAGGTGCACCACCTTCAGGCCCCTCAGCCGATGTCGCGTCGCCTCGGAGAGCACCGCGCCACCGCCGAGGGACAGGACGCCGTCGAATGATTCGAGAGTCTCGCCGATGACGCGCTCCTCGATGCGACGGAACTCCGGCTCCCCGCAGGTCGCGAAGATATCGGGGATGGAGCGGCCCTCCGCGTCCTCGATCAGGTGATCGGCGTCGCGGAAGGGGACGTCGAGGCGGCGTGCCAGCTTCCGTCCGATGGTCGTCTTGCCGGCACCGGGCGGCCCCACGAGCACGGCGACCGGTCGTGCCGGGACGCTCATGCCTGGTCCGTCGTCCAGTTCAGACGCTCGGCCACCGCGGCACGATACCCCTCGACGTTCCGGCGGGTCTCGCCGAGCGAATCGCCACCGAACTTCTGGAGCACGGAACGGGCAAGCACCAGCGCCACCATCGACTCGGCGACCACACCTGCGGCCGGGACGGCGCAGACGTCGGAACGCTGGTGAATCGCGGTCGCAGCGGATCCGTCCGCCATATCCACGGTGCTCAGCGCGCGCGGAACAGTGGAGATCGGCTTCATGGCGGCGCGCACCCGCAGCGCCTGCCCGTTGGTCATGCCGCCCTCGAGACCACCGGCACGGTTGCTGCGACGCTCGACGCCGCCGGCGCCCCGGTCCATCTCATCGTGGGCGACACTTCCGCGGCGACGGGCGGTCTCGAAGCCGTCACCGACCTCGACGCCCTTGATCGCCTGGATGCCCATGAGCGCACCGGCGAGTTGGGCGTCCAGGCGCTCCTCCCCCGACACATGGGATCCAAGGCCGATGGGTAGACCGTGGACCACCACCTCGACGACACCGCCGAGCGTGTCACCGGCCTTCTTGGCCGCCTCGATCTCGGAGATCATCGACTCCCCCGCCGCAGCGCCGAACGCCCGCACGGGGCTCGCGTCGATCGCCTCGAGGTCGGAGAAACCGGGCTCGGCACCGACGTAGGGATCCGAGGCGCCGATCGAGATCACGTGGGAGAGCACCTCGACGCCCAGCACGTCGCGCAGTACCGCGCGCGCCACCGTGCCGGCGGCGACACGGGCCGCGGTCTCCCGGGCGCTGGCGCGCTCGAGAACCATCCGGGCGTCGTCGAAGTCGTACTTGAGCATTCCGGAGAAATCGGCGTGGCCGGGACGCGGACGGGTCAGGAGCGCTGCCCGCGCCTTGTCATCGATCGACTCGGGATCGACCGGGTCGGCGGACATGATCTGCTCCCACTTCGGCCATTCGGTGTTTCCGACCTCGATCGCGATGGGCGAGCCCATCGTGCGACCGTGTCGCACACCGCCGAGGACGCGCACCGCGTCGGCCTCGAATTTCATCCGCGCGCCACGGCCGTACCCGAGACGACGCCGCGCAAGCTGCGCAGCGATCTCCTCGCTCGTCACCTCCACGTCGGCGATGACGCCCTCGATGATCGCCACGAGGGCCTGGCCATGGGATTCTCCGGCGGTGGTCCACTTCAGCACGTCGCCGATCATCCCATGACCTCGTGTGCCCAGGCACATCAGGCCCGCCGGAGGGGCCTCACCGGCCGAGTGCCTCCGCGAGAGCGGCGGCCATCTGGTCTCGAGGTGCGGGCAGCCCGGTAAACAGTTCGACCTGACCGAAGGCCTGATTGAGCAGCATCACGTCCCCGCCCACCACCGGGATCCCGGCTGCGGCGGCAACGGCGCCGGCGGCGGTGGGCCACGGGTCGTACAGCACGTCGAACAGTCGATGCGAACGGGAGACCAGATCGACGATCTCCCTGACGCCCGGCTCGGGAACAGTGTTGACCAGGACGTCGGCGTCCGCGATGGCCGCGGGCAGCGACGCGTCGCGGAGGAGAACCGTGGTCACCTCCAACCCGAGTTCGCGCCCACAGTCGGCGGCGGGGCCGGAATTGTCCCGGCGTGAGGCCAGGACCACCCGGTTGGCACCCATGGCGGCCAGGCCCGCCAGGACCGGCCGTGCGGTCCCGCCCACCCCGAGAACGACCGCCGACGGCGAGGCGGGCAGGTCACCGAACGCGGCGAGCGCGCCCGTCACGCCGTCGACGTCCGTGCAGTCGGCGAACCAGCCGCCGTCCCGCCGGACGAGCGTATTGGCGCTCCCCACGATCCGAGCGCGTTCGCTCACCGCCGAGGCGTATTCCAGCGCCGCGAACTTCCCCGGCATGGTGACCGAGTAGCCGATCCGATGACCGGGTGAGTCGTCGACGACGGCAGGGAGCATCGCCTCGTCGCAATCGATTCGCTCGTACGTCCAGCCCGCCAATCCGAGGGCGCGGTAGGCCGCTCCGTGCAGGACCGGTGACAGAGAATGATCCACGGGGTGGCCGAGGACCGCTGCAGACCGCGGCCCCCCCGGCGCGACCGGGCCGCCGCCCGCCCCGATGACGTCGGGCGGCAGCTCAGCGCCCACTTGCCAGGACCCCGTTCGCGATGGCCTCACTCTGGTTGCGTTCGTGCTCCGGGTAGTCGTCGGCGAACCTGGTCGTGCCCTGCATGTCGACCGTGACGAAGTAGAGCCAGGCACCTTCGGCCGGGTTCTCCATCGCACGCAGCGCATCGAGGCCCGGCGAGCCGATGGGGCCGTACGGCAGCCCGTCCATCGCGTAGGTGTTCCAGGGCGTGGCCGCCGCGCGGTCGTCGTCGGTCGTGGCGATCTCCTGATCGGCGAGCGCATAGTTCACCGTCGAGTCGAACTGGAGCTGCATCGGCTCGGCCAGACGGTTGAGGATGACCCGCGCCACCTTGTCGAAGTCCTGGAGAGTGCCCTCCTTCTCGACGAGCGAGGCCGAGGTCAGCAACTGGTACGGCGTCAGACCGATCCTCTCGGCGGACGGAGTCAGGCCGGTGGCGTCGTAGGACGCCGTGGAGGACTCGATCAGCTGCCGGAGGATCTCCGCGGGTTCGCCGTGCGGATCGATGTTGTGCACGCCGGGCGACACCAGTCCCTCGAGGCGACGTACCGGATCGGGAGCCGCCTGGACCTCGTTGATCGCCCAGGCCGGGACCCCCAGCGCAGCGGGGTCGATCTGGACCGCGGCGTCCACGATCTCCTGCGGCTGTCGGCAGGCGGGCTCGCTGTCCGGCGAATCGAGGTCACGGGTACACGTCGCGTCCGCGATCAGGGTGTATATCCCCTTCTCCGTACCACCACCGACGACGACGGTGTCAAGAAGACGGCCACCGGGCTTGACGTCGATGAATCCGACACGGTTCTCCGGATCCGACAACGCCTCCACCGCGGCGGCGGCACTCATCTTCTGCTGCACCTGGTAGTAGCCCGGCTGTATGCCCTCTACAGGCGTCCCGGTGGCCGCGGCGGTGAATGCCCGCGTGCTCGCGATGGCGCCGACGTCGTAGAGGCGGTCACCCACCATGCCCAGTGAATCGCCGGCCTCGACATGCAACAAGGCGTTCCCGGTGCCCGAGCCGTCGAAGTCCGGAGCCGCACCGGTCTGGTTGTTGATATTGCGGAATGCCATGAACCCGAATGCCAGGACCACTCCGATCACGGCCGCCAGGAGGAGGAACCGGGTGGTACCCCCCGTGCGTGGTCGTCCTCGTGCCGCAGACATCATGCTCCTCGGTCAGGGATTAGAGGGAGCTGTCCCGCGGACAGCATCGTGCTCGGCGGCGAGTTTATCCAGCCCGCAGGTGCGACGCGCCGATCACCCTCGGGCGCGCCGCGACTCGATCCAGGCCTGGAGCAGGACCACGGCCGCCGCCTGATCGATGACATCGCGCTGTTTCCTGGTGTTTCGGCCGGCTCCATGGAGCGCGGCCCCCGCGGTCACCGTGGTGAGCCTCTCGTCCACGAACTCCACCGGCAGCCCCGGGGACGACGTGGACAGAGCAGCCACGAACGAGCGGGCCATCGCGGTGGAGGCGGTCTCCCGCCCCTTCAGCGAGGTCGGTAGTCCGACCACCACCCCGACCGCGTCGTACTCCTCGACGAGGTCGGACAGACGGCGGATCTCCGCCCCCCAGCCCGGGTCCCCGTCGACGACCCGGATCGTCTCTACAGGAGTGGCGAGGATCCCGTCGGGGTCGCACGAGGCGACCCCGATCCGGGCGGTCCCCACGTCGAGACCCACCCGGCGACCCCGCGTCCATCCCGCCGCCGGCGTGACGTCGCTCCCGCCGACCGGGCCGTGGCCGGCGGCACTCACACGGCGTCCTGTACAGCGGTGCGCAGCGCCGCCACCGCAGCGTCGATCCCGGTCGGATCAGTACCCGCGCCCTGGGCCATGTCGGGCTTTCCTCCGCCGCGGGCCCCGATCGCCGGGGCGATGGCCTTGACCAGGTCGCCGGCCTTGAGACCCCGCTCCTGCGCGGTCTTGGTGACGGCGATGACGAACGGCACCTTCCCCTCGCCCGGAGCCGTGAGCAACACGACGGCGGGCTCGGAGCCGAGTCGACCCTTGAGGTCGGAAGCGAGCGTCCGGAGATCGCCGGCAGCGGCCCCCGGCGCGTTATGGGCGAGGAAGCGGACCCCGCCCAGATCCTCCGCAGCGGCGGCGAGGCCCGCGGCCTGGGCGGTGAGCTGGGCGGCACGCAGCGCATCCAGCGACTTCTCGGCCTCACGCAGTCTCGCGGCCAGCGCCGCCACGCGATCCGGCACCTCGTCGGTGGGAGCCTTGAGCGACGCGGCGAGCCCGGACACGAGCGCCCGCTCCTTCGCCTGGTGGCGGTAGGCGTCCATACCGACGAAGGCCTCGACGCGACGGATGCCGGAGCCGACGGATGACTCACCGAGCAGGCTCACCGGGCCGATCTGCGCCGAGTTCGCCACGTGGGTTCCACCACACAGCTCCATCGAGAACGGCCCGCCGATCTCGACGACCCGGACCTGAGACCCGTAGTTCTCCCCGAACAGGGCCATCGCACCCATCCGCTTGGCCTCGTCCAGCGAGGTCTCCACCGTGTTGACGGTGTAGTCCGCATCGACGGCGGTGTTGGTGACCTCCTCGACCTGCGCGAGGACGTCGGAGGGAATCGAGCCGCTCCAGTTGAAGTCGAACCGCATGTACCCGGGCTTGTTCAGCGAGCCCGCCTGCACGGCCTCCGGCCCGAGGATCTGGCGCAGCGCGGCGTGGACGAGGTGGGTGGCCGAATGGCCCTGGGTGGCGCCCTTGCGCCAGTCCCGATCGACCGCGGCGGTGACGAGCTGCCCCGCCTCGGCCTGTCCGGCGGTCACGACGCCCTTGTGAACCCAGAGCTTCTTACCGATCTTCTGCACATCGTCGACGCGCATCTGGAAACCGGCGGTCGAGATGAGCCCGCGGTCGCCGATCTGCCCGCCCGACTCCGCATAGAACGGGGTGCGGTCGAGCAGGAACTCGACCTCGTCGCCCTCGCTCGCCACCGGCACGGAGACGCCCCTGGAGACGATGCCCAGCAGCGTCGCCTCGTCGGACAGGTCCGTGAACCCGGTGAAGACGGTCTCCCCGGCGTCGAGGAAGTCCCGATACACCGACAGGTCCGCGTGCGCATGCTTCTTGGCCCGCGAATCTGCCTTGGCCCGGGCACGCTGCTCGGCCATGAGTGACCGGAATCCGTCCTCGTCCACCTCGAGGCCCGCCTCGGCCGCCATCTCCAGCGTGAGGTCGATCGGGAATCCGTGGGTGTCGTGCAGGGCGAATGCCTGGCTTCCCGAGAGGACCGCGGCGCCGGAACCGCGGGCGTCCTCCGCCGCGCGCTCGAACAACTGGGTGCCGGACTCGAGAGTCTTGAGGAACGCCGCCTCCTCGGCCACTGCGATCCGCTCGATGCGGTCATAGCCCGCGATCGTCTCCGGGAACGAGGGGCCGATGGCGTCACGGACGGTCGCCATGAACTCGGCCATCGTCTCCGTGGACGCCCCGAGCAGGCGGACAGAGCGCACGATGCGACGAAGCAGCCGGCGGAGGATGTACCCGCGGCCCTCGTTGCCCGGCGTGACCCCGTCGGAGATCAGCATGTACGCGGTGCGCGCGTGATCGGCGATCACACGGAACCGCACGTCCGCGGCGCCGTCCACGCCATACCTCGCGCCCGACAGGCGCTCGGCGGTGTCGATCACCGGGCGCAGCAGGTCGGTCTCGTAGACGTTCTCCACCCCCTGGAGAAGGAACGCGACGCGCTCCACGCCCATGCCGGTGTCGATATTCTGCTTGGGCAACGGCCCGAGGATCTCGAACGCGTCCTTGCCGGTGCCCTCGCCGCGCTCGTTCTGCATGAACACGAGGTTCCAGATCTCGATGTACCGGTCCTCGTCCGCCTCCGGGCCGCCCTCGACCCCGTACGCCGGCCCGCGGTCGTAGAAGATCTCCGAGCAGGGACCGCAGGGGCCCGGGACGCCCATCGACCAGTAGTTGTCCGCCATCCCACGACGCTGGATCCGGGCCTCCGTCAGACCGATCACATCACGCCAGATACCGAAGGCCTCGTCGTCGTCGAGATAGACGGTGACCCACAGCAGAGCCGGATCGATCCCGAACCCGCCCTCGTCGACGGGCGTGGTGAGCAGCGACCACGCGTGGCGGATCGCCCCCTCCTTGAAGTAGTCACCGAAGGAGAAGTTGCCGGCCATCTGGAAGAACGTGTTGTGACGCGTGGTGATGCCGACCTCCTCGATGTCGAGGGTGCGCACACACTTCTGGATGGATGTCGCCGTGGCGTAGGCGGGGGTCTCCTGCCCGAGGAAGTACGGCTTGAACGGGACCATGCCCGCGTTCACGAACAGCAGATTGGGATCGTCGAGCACCAGCGACGCACTGGGGACCTCGGTATGTCCGGCCTTGACGAAATGGTCGAGAAAACGGCGCCGGATCTCATGGGTCTGCACTGGGAAGCCTCGCTGGGGTCTACGAAAGGACGTATCGGTCGACTCCCCAGACTACCGCTGACGCCGAGAACGACCGAGATGCCCGGTGCCGCGGCCGGCAAAGCCGTGTGCGCCCGGCTTCTCGGCCCTACGACCCGCCCCGGGTGATCGAACGCAGCCTGGCCAGGCGGGCCGCGAGTTCACGCTCATGGCCGTGACCGCTCGGCGCGTAATAGTCCCTGCCCACCAGTTCGTCGGGCGGATACTGCTGCGTGGCGACACCGGCCGGTGCATCGTGTGCATACCGGTACCCCACCCCGTTGCCCAGGCCCTTCGCGCCCGCATAGTGCCCGTCCCGCAGGTGCTTGGGAACCTCACCCACTCCCCCCGCCCGCACGTCGGACATCGCGGCATCGATCGCGGAGATGATCGCATTGGACTTGGGCGCCGTCGCGAGGTGAACCGTCGCCTGGGCCAGGGCCAGGCGGCACTCGGGCAGGCCGACCTTCTGGACGATCTCCGCGGCCGCGGTGGCTGCCAACAACGCCGTGGGATCGGCCATCCCGATGTCCTCGCTCGCGTGCACCATCAATCGGCGGGCGATGAAACGGGGATCCTCGCCGGCGACCAGCATGCGGGCGAGATAGTGCAGCGCGGCATCCGCGTCGGACCCGCGGATGGACTTGATGAACGCGCTCGTGACGTCGTAATGCTGGTCACCGTCGCGGTCGTATCGCACTGGGGCCGAATCCAGGCTCAGCTCCACGATCTCCGGCGTCACCGAACCGTCCTCCGCGGCGCCGGCGGCGGCCTCGAGGATCGTCAGACTACGACGGGCGTCCCCTCCGGCGAGGCGGACGATGTCAGCGACCGCCTCGTCCGTGACGTTTACCTGCCCGCCCAGACCTCGCTCGTCCGCCACCGCGCGACGCAGTACGGTCTGCACCCCCTCGTCGTCGAGTCCCCGGAGCTCTGCGATGAGCGATCGACTGAGCAACGGGGCGATCACCGAGAAGTGGGGGTTCTCCGTGGTCGCGGCCACCAGTAGAACGATCCCGTTCTCCACGGCGGCCAGGAGCGCGTCCTGCTGACTCTTGGAGAACCGGTGCACCTCGTCGATGAACAGGACGGTGCGTTGACCGTGGATCTGGCGGGTCCGGGCGTCGTCGATCACCGCACGGACGTCCTTGACCCCGGCGCTCAGCGCTGACAACGCCACGAAATGCCGACCCGACGTGCTCGCGACCAGGTTCGCCAGAGTCGTCTTACCGGTGCCCGGCGGGCCGTACAGGATCACCGACGAGCCACCGCGGCCCTCGACCAGGCGTCGAAGCGGCGAGTTGTCCCGCAGCAGGTGGTCCTGACCGATGACCTCCTCGAGCGCACGTGGCCGCATGCGGACGGCCAGCGGTGCCGAGGGGTCGACGACCCGCCCCCCGCTGAGCGGGGAGCCGGAACCCGTCCCGGCCGCTCCGGGCGACCCGGGCGTGGCGAACAATCCGGCCTCGTCAGTCACACGGTCAGGTTACCGGGCCGCTCCGACACGCCGCGTCCACGTGCCCGACAGGTGAACGTTGGTCCAACTATCGGGCGGAACGCTTCCGCAGATGACGCCTATGCGCTTGACTGGAGCATCGGATCGGTGACCCCATGTTCACCAGTGACAGGAAAGCCAGCGGCGAGACCATGTGCCAGATCGATCGTCACCATTCCCCCCGGGACCTCACGACCATCACGCGGCGAACCGCCCTCGCCGCAGGCGGTGCCGGGTTGCTCGCCGCGGTCGGTGCGACCGTCCTCGGTACGCCGGTGAAGGCGTGGGCCCGACCCACTCGCCCGGTGGCCGACGACCTGGACCTGTACGTGATCGTCACCGACGGGATGAACCCGGGCGAACTCAACCCCGCCCAGGCGCCCACGCTGAACCGGTGGGCCGAGCACGGCACGCGATACACCTCGGCGCAGGCCCACATGATCGCAGAGACGCTCCCGAACCACGCCGCGATGATGACCGGGGTCTTCCCTGAGCGCAACGGCGTGCCCTCCAACAGCATCTGGGACCACGCGGCCGGTGAGGACCGGACGATGGACCGGGTCGATGACATCACCTACCCGACCGTTCTGGAGCGGGTCCGGGTCGAGGCGGGCCTGACGACCGCGAGCGTGCTGAGCAAGGACTACCTGCACGGCATCTTCTCCGGCCGGGCCTCTGTGCAGTGGGCACCCTTCCCGCTGGTGCCCATCACCGATCACTCGTTGGACGAGTTCACGGTCGAGGCGCTCAAGCGGACGGTGACCGACCACAACCCACGGTTCACGTTCGTCAACCTCGGCGACATGGACCGGTTCGGGCACATGGACCTCACCGGTTACTCCCTCCGCGCCGCGCGGAACCAGGCCGTGTGGAACTCCGACCACAAGCTCTACCAGTTCGAGCGCTTCCTGCGGGACACCGGACGCTGGGAGCGTTCGGTGATCATGGTCCTGGCCGACCATTCCATGGACTGGTCGGTGCCGGAGAACGTCATCAGCGCCCAGGGCGCACTCGATGCCGACCCGGCGCTGCGTGGACGCTTCGGGATCGCCCAGAACGGGGGCGCCGACACCTTCACGTTCCTCGGCGACCCGGCCGAGCGCGACGCCGCGCTGGCCCGACTCCGGCAGGTGGTCGCCGGGATCCCGGGCGTCAAGAGCCTGTACGACCCCGCCGATCTGCGTCTCGGCGACCGCGCCGGAGACCTGGTCGCCACCTGCCACCCGGGTTGGCGCTTCTCCGACCCGACGCCGCTGTCCAACCCGATCCCCGGCAACCACGGTCACGAGGTGACGTTGCCGATCCCGTTCTTCATCAGCGGTGGCCACCGGATGGTGCGCCACGGCCAGGTGATAGACCGCCCGGTCACCACCCGCGACGTGGCCCCGACGGTCGCCCACCTCTTCGGTCTGAGCCACGACGACATGGACGGCTCCCCGGCGGTCGAGGCCTTCGACCTCTGATAGCAGCGAGGCCGCCCGAATCCCGCGGTAGACGACGAACCGCCCGCCACCCGGGGCGACCGGGTGGCGGGCGGTTCGTTTCCAGGCTGCCTGGTCAGGATTCGACGGGAGCCTGAGCCTGCTGACCCCGCGACGCGGGCCTGGCGTCGATCCCCGACTCCTTGCGTTGCTGGGTGGTGATCTCGGCCGGCGCATCGGTGAGCGGGTCGATCCCGCCGCCCGACTTCGGGAACGCGATCACGTCGCGGATCGAATCGGTGCCGGCGAGCAGAGCGCAGATGCGGTCCCAACCGAACGCGATGCCGCCGTGCGGCGGGGCGCCGTAGGAGAAGGCGTCCAGGAGGAAGCCGAACTTCTCCTGCGCCTCCTCCTGCGTGATGCCCATGACGCCGAACACCCGCTCCTGGATGTCCTTACGGTGGATGCGGATCGAGCCACCGCCGATCTCGTTGCCGTTACACACGATGTCGTAGGCGTAGGCGAGAGCTGATCCCGGATCCGTGTCGAAGGTGTCGAGGTGCTCGGGCTTGGGCGAGGTGAACGCGTGGTGCACCGCCGTCCAGGCGCCGGAGCCAACGGCCACGTCGCCGGCAGCGGTGGCGTCGTCGGCCGGCTCGAACATCGGGGCGTCGACCACCCAGGTGAAGGCCCACCTGGTGGGGTCGATCAGACCGAGCTTGTCGGCGATCTCGCCACGCGCCGCGCCCAGAAGGGCCCGCGTGGTCTTGACCGGACCGGCGCCGAAGAAGATGCAGTCTCCCGGCTCCGCCCCGACGTGCGCGGCGATACCGGCACGCTCCGAGTCCGAGAGGTTCTTGGCCACGGGGCCGCCGAGCTCGCCGTCCTCACCCACGAGGATGTACGCGAGGCCCTTGGCTCCGCGCTGCTTGGCCCACTCCTGCCAGGCGTCCAGCTGACGACGCGGCTGCGACGCCCCGCCCTTCATCACGACGGCGCCGACATACGGTGCCTTGAAGACCCGGAACGGGGTGTCCGCGAAGAACTCGGTGCATTCGACGAGCTCGATCTCGAAACGCAGGTCCGGCTTGTCCGAGCCGTAACGACGCATCGCCTCCTCATAGGTCATACGGGGAATAGGGGTCGAGATCTCGTAGCCCGCGGTCGCCCACACGGCCGTGAGGATCTCCTCGGCCAAGGCGATCACATCGTCCTGGTCGACAAAGCTCATCTCGACGTCGAGCTGGGTGAACTCAGGCTGCCGGTCCGCGCGGAAATCCTCGTCGCGGTAGCAGCGGGCCAGCTGGTAGTACTTCTCCATCCCGGCCACCATGAGGAGCTGCTTGAACAACTGCGGAGACTGCGGGAGCGCGTAGAAGGTGCCCGGCTGCAGGCGTGCGGGAACCAGGAAGTCGCGGGCGCCCTCGGGAGTGGACCGCGTCAGGGTCGGGGTCTCGATCTCGACGAAGTCATGCCGCGCCATGACACCACGGGCCGCGGAGTTGACCTTCGAGCGCAGACGCAACGCGGCACCCGGGCCCTCGCGGCGTAGATCGAGGTAACGGTGACGCAGGCGCGCCTCCTCCCCCACCTCGTCATCGAGCTGGAACGGGAGCGGGGCGGCCTCGCCGAGGACCTCGAACGAGGTCACGTCGATCTCGATCTCACCGGAGTCGAGGTTGGGGTTCTCCGAGCCCTCCGGGCGACGATCCACCACGCCGGTGACGGCGACACAGAACTCGTTGCGGAGACGATGGGCCCGCTCGGCGACCTCCTCGGATCGGAAGACCACCTGGCAGACGCCGGAGGAGTCGCGGAGATCGACGAAGATCACCCCGCCGTGGTCCCGGCGGCGCGCCACCCACCCGGCCAAGGTGACGGTGGCCCCTGCATCGGCGGCTCGGAGCTGGCCGGCGGAATGGGTGCGCAGCACTACGGTGGTCCTCTCGTCGGGGAAGCAAAGTGTGTTCGATGAGCCAGGGGACGGTCGACGACGCCGACAGTCCGCCGCCAGCCCGGACGCACAACAGTCTACGTCCACCACCCGGATAGGCCCGTGCCGGCTGCACACGGGGTGTACCGCGCAATAGTGTGAGGCCGACAGCGCGGGGTGGCGACGGCTCGGAAGACCGGGCGGCCCACGCGAGGGAGGGCGGAGGCCATGACATTCAGGCAGGGCGGCCGGCTGGACACCAGCGGTGTGTCAGGTGGTGGCCGAGGAGGTCGGGGCGGTCGGGGGGTGGCGATCGGTGGCGGTGTCGGCGGCATCGTTGTCGTCGTCATCGCCCTGTTCCTCGGCGTGGACCCGGCCCAGCTGGGCCTGACCGAAGGCGGTTCCGACGAACAGGGTCAGAATTCCTCATCGGCGGAGCAGTTCCAGACGCACATCGATCAGTGCGATCTCCAACAGGCGAACTCCGACACCATCTGCCGGATCGTCGCCACCACCGAGAGTCTCGAGGACGTCTGGACCGCCGAGTTACCCGCCCAGGTCGGCATGAACTGGGGCCAACCCCATACCAACATCTTCACCGGCCGCATCAACACCGGCTGCGGCGCCGGCTCCTCCGACGTCGGGCCCTTCTACTGTCCCGCGGACCAGGAGGTCTACATCGACCCGGCGTTCTTCGACGACGTCCTGGTAGGGCGTCTCGGCGGTTCACCGGACGGCGCGGCCCAGATGTACGTGGTGGCACACGAGTTCGGCCATCACCTGCAGACCATGCTCGGCGACATCCGACGATCTCAGCAGGATCCACGCGGCCCCTCCTCCGGCGCGGTACGCGTGGAACTGCAGGCCGACTGCTACGCCGGGCTGTGGGCGCACTACGCCACGTCCACCCCCGCGCCAGGAGGGCAGCAGCCCCTCCTCGAGAGCCTGACCGAGCGGGACGTCGAAGCGATCATCCAGACCGCGGAGGCGATCGGCGACGACCACATCCAGAAGTCCGGCGGCGCACGCGTCGATCCGGGCTCGTGGACCCACGGCTCGTCCGAGATGCGTCGGCAGTGGTTCGTCACGGGTTACCAGCAGGGGTCCGTGGCCGACTGCGACACGTTCAGCGCGCAGCTCTGAACGAGGTGGTTCTCAACGACGTGGCGCCGCCTGCTCTGCCGCGGAGGCAGCGCAGGCGGCCACGCATCGTCAGTCGTCGAGCAGTCCACGAACGTGATCGACCACCGAATCGAGCGGAACCGAGTGCTGCTCCCCCGTCGACATGGTCTTGACCACGGCGGTCCCCGCGGCGAGTTCGTCCTCGCCCACGACGATCGTCACCGCCGCCCCGGACCTGTCGGCGGCCTTGAAGGAGCCCTTCATCCCGCGGTCCCCGTAGGCCATGTCGGCGCGTACCCCGCCCCGACGGAACTCCGCGAGTACCGGCACGAGCGCCGACTTCGCCGCGGCGCCCAGGGCGACCCCGTAGACGTCGACCCTGCCGCCGGCCGTCGGATCGAGGCCCTCCGCCTCGAGCGCGAGTATCGTGCGGTCCACGCCGATCCCGAACCCGATCCCGGACAGGTCCTGGCCGCCCAACTGCGCCATCAGACCGTCGTAGCGACCGCCACCGCCGATCCCGGACTGTGCGCCGAGACCGTCATGAACGAACTCGAACGTGGTCTTGGTGTAGTAGTCCAGTCCCCGCACCATGCGGGGGTTGACCACGTACGGCACGCCGAGCGCGTCGAGATGGGCACGCACCGACCCGAAGTGCTCCGCGCTCGAGTCCGACAGGTGATCGATCATCAGCGGCGCGTCCTCGAGCTGGACGCGGACCTCGGGACGCTTGTCATCGAGAACGCGGAGCGGGTTGATCCGGGCGCGCTCGCGGGTGGCCTCGTCCAGCTCCAGCCCGGCGAGGAAGCCCTGGAGCCGCTCCCTGTACTCGGGGCGGCACGTGTCGTCGCCCAGTGAGGTCAACTCCAAGCGGAACCCGGTCAACCCGAGCGAGCGGAACGCCTCGTCAGCGACCGCGATCACCTCGGCGTCGAGCGCCGGGTCGTCCACACCGATGGCCTCGATCCCCACCTGCTGCAGCTGGCGGTAGCGGCCGGCCTGCGGACGCTCGTAGCGGAAGAACGGACCCGCGTAACAGAGCTTCACCGGCAGCTGCCCGCGATCCAGGCCGTGCTCGATCACCGCGCGCATGACGCCCGCGGTGCCCTCCGGTCGCAGAGTCACGCTCCGCCCGCCCCGGTCGGAGAAGGTGTACATCTCCTTGGAGACCACGTCGGTGGACTCGCCGACGCCCCGCGCGAACAGGGTCGTCTCCTCGAAGACGGGCAGCTCGATATGACCGTAGCCCGCCCTCCGCGCCGCCTGCGTGATCGCGTCCCGTACGGCGACGAACGCCGCCGACGTCGGCGGCACGTAATCGGGCACGCCCTTGGGCGCCTTGATGGCGGTCTTCTTCTGGCTACCGGTCACGGGTCGAAAATCCTCGGCTCTCTCGTAATGCAGGGATGGCGGTTGCTACAGGTCTCGCAGGAACGGGTTCGAGCGCCGCTCACGACCGACCGTGGTGGACGGGCCGTGCCCGGGCAGGACCACGGCGTCGTCGTCCAACACGAGGAACTTCTTCGCGATGGACTGCATGAGCACGTTGGTGTCCCCGGCCGGCAGGTCGGTTCGGCCGACACCGTCCTGGAACAGCACGTCACCACCGAGGGCCACCATGCGAGGCCCCTGCTCGCTCTCCACCAGGATCCTGAACGACACCGAACCCGGACTGTGCCCGGGGACATGGTCGACGTCGAAGACCATCGAACCGAATGTCAGGGTGTCACCGTCGAATACTTCGATCACCTCGGCGGGCTCGGTGAACTCCGCGCCCTTGAGCATCGCCGACAGGTCCAGAGACAGTCCCTTGGCCGGATCCGACAACATCTCCCGGTCATCCGGGTGGATGTAGGCGGGCACCCCGTAATGATCGGCGACCTGCTGCGCGTTCCAGATGTGGTCGAGATGACCGTGGGTCAACAGCACGGCCCGGGGCCGCAGACCCGCCTCGGAAACCTGCTGGCGGACCTGCGCTTCGGAATCCTGACCCGGGTCCACGATCACGCAGTCCCCGGAATCGTCGGACACGATGTAGCAGTTGGTCTGGAACATCCCCGCGGGGAAACCGACGATCTGCACGTCACGTACTCCTCTTCTCGCATCACCCACGACGTGTGACGCGGAGCTGGGGGCCAACGGACCGCGACACCGGAGTGGTGTTCGGTCATCTCAGCCCGACCTGGTAGACAAGGACCCTGGGCTGGAGCGTCACGGCTTCCCGCGGGAAGTCACCTAGGACGATCCAGCCGACCGTTCCAGCCTAGTCCAGGTACCCAGGAGGGTCTGTGTCCACCAACCAGGAACGTCGAGCCGAGGCACGCCAGCGCCTGCGCGAGCAGATGGAGGCCCAGGCACGCCGTGAGAAGCAGCTGAAGATCGCTGCGGCCGCCGTGGTGGTCGTGGTGCTCCTCGGGATCGTCGGCTTCGTGGTCTGGAACAAGGCTGAGGAGGCCCGCGCCGAAGAATACGCGGCGAACTGGATCACCTGCGAATACCCGGAGGACACGGCGGCGCCGGAGAAGATCGACCCCGCCGAGTATGAGGACCAGGGGCCCGAGGTCGTTGCCGAGGTCGAGCGGTTCAACGAGCAGGTCGACGAGATCGGTGAGAGCAAGCGCGACGGCGAGGCGCCCACCGGGGACCAGCCGCGTCGAGGTACCGCAGAGATCACCATCACCACCAACAGCGGGGAGATCCCGCTCCTGCTCGACCGCGAGGGCGCCCCGTGCAACGTCGCGAGTTTCGTCTCCCTGTCGGAGCAGGGTTTCTTCAACGACACCGAATGCCACCGTCTGACCGTCGCCGAGGAGAGCGCGGCCCTGTCCGTCCTACAGTGTGGCGACCCGACCGGCACGGGCCTGTCCGGGCCGGGATACACGGTGGTCGATGAGCCGCCCACCGATCTCGCCGTGGCCGACGACGGCTCGGGGATGTCGGTCTACCCGCGCGGCACGGTCGCCATGGCCAAGTCGCAGGCGCCGAACAGTGCCGGTAGCCAGTTCTTCCTGGTCTACGAGGACTCGATGCTCCCCGCCGAGTACACGGTCATGGGAACGATCAGTGAGTCCGGCCTCGAGGTACTCGACGAGATCACCGACGCGGGCGTGAAGAGCAATGACCCGTCGAATGCCGACTACCAACGGCCGAAGAGTGCTGTCGAGATCGAGAAGGTCACCGTCGGTGCCCAGGAGGGCCTGCCTGAAGAGTGATCGGGCGCCGGAGACAGGACGGTCCCCAGCTTCCACGCTGGAGACCGTCCTTTTCTCTTCTCAGTTCGAGGTCATCCGGCTGACGTCGAAGACACCCTCCACCCGCCTGACGGCGCCCAGGACGTGACCCAGGTGTTTGGGATCGGCCATCTCGAACGTGAATCGGGAGATCGCCACCCTGTCATCGCCGGCGGTCTGCACCGACGCGGACAGGATGTTGACCTTCTCGTCGGCGAGGACCTTGGTCACATCCGAAAGCAGGCGATGACGATCGAGGGCCTCCACCTGGATCGCCACCAAAAAGACCGCGCCGGGCTGTGGTGCCCACTCGACCTTGACGAGCCGCTCGGGTTCACGATGTAGATCGGAGGCATTGGTGCAGTCGGTCCGGTGAACACTGACCGTGCCGCCCCGGGTGATGAAACCCAGCACCTCGTCACCGGGAACCGGCATACAACACCGAGCGAGTTTCGCGTGGACGTCCTCGACACCACCGACCAGTACGCCGGCGCCCGCAGGCGCGGATCGACGCGGGGCGATGGTCTTGTCCCGCGACCTGTCGGCGAGTTCCTCGGTGACCTCATCCACACCTCCATGGGCTGCGACGAGTCGTCCGATGACGGTCTTCGCAGAGACGTGATGTTCGCCGATGGCCGTGTAGAGCGCGGTGACGTCGGCGAAGCCGAGCTCGCGGGCCACGCCGGCGATCGTCTCGTTGGAGAAGACGCGGTGAACGGGAACGCCGCCGCGTCTGACCTCACGGGTGATGAGGTCTTTGCCCCTCTCCAGAGCCTCCTCGCGGCGCTCCTTGGCGAACCACTGCCGGATGGAGCTCTTGGCCCGGCCGGAGACGACGAACTTCTGCCAGTCGAGGCTCGGGCCGGCGTTGGGGTCCTTGGAGGTGAACACCTCCACGACCTCGCCGTTCTCGAGAGGCCGTTCGAGGGCCACGAGCTTTCCGTTCACGCGCGCACCGATACACCGGTGTCCGACCTCGGTGTGCACGGCGTAGGCGAAATCGACCGGCGTCGCACCCACCGGAAGGTTCACCACGTCCCCCTTCGGGGTGAAGACGAAGATCTCCTTGCTGGTCATCTCGAATCGCAGCGAGTCGAGGAACTCACCGGGATCCGCGGCCTCTCGCTGCCAGCTCAGCAGCTGGCGCATCCACGCCATATCGTCGAGTTCGGCCTGGTCGCCGTGGTGCTTGCCCCGCGTCTCCTTGTACCGCCAGTGCGCCGCGATGCCGTACTCGGCATTTCGGTGCATCTCGTGGGTGCGGATCTGGATTTCGAGCGGTTTGCCGTCCGGGCCGATCACTGTGGTGTGCAGAGACAGGTAGACGCCGAACCGGGGCTGCGCGATGTAGTCCTTGAACCGACCCGGCATGGGCTTCCACGTGGAGTGGACGACACCGATCGCCGCATAGCAGTCCCGCACGTCCTCGCACAGGACGCGGATGCCGACCAGATCGTGGATCTCGTCGAACTCACGACCGCGGACGATCATCTTCTGATAGATCGACCAGTAGTGCTTCGGACGCCCCTCCACCGTGGCCTCGATATGGGCCTTCTCCAGCTCTGCGTTGACGCGCCCGATCACTGTACCCAGGTACACGTCCCGGCTCGGCGCGCGATCGGCGACCAGCCGGACGATCTCCTGGTACTTCTTGGGTTCCAGGATCGCGAATGCGAGATCCTCGAGTTCCCACTTGATCGTGGCCATTCCGAGCCGATGCGCCAGCGGCGCGATCACCTCGAGCGTTTCACGGGCCTTCTTGACCTGCTTCTCCGGCGGGAGGAACCGCATCGTCCGCATGTTGTGCAGCCGGTCCCCCACCTTGATCACCAGCACACGGGGATCGTGCGCCATCGCGATGATCATCTTGCGGATCGTCTCCGCCTCCGCGGCTTCGCCGAACTCGACCTTGTCGAGTTTGGTCACGCCGTCGACGAGGTGCGCGACCTCGCCGCCGAAATCCGTGGACAGCTGCTCGAGCGAGTAGTCGGTGTCCTCCACGGTGTCGTGGAGCAGGGCGGCCACGAGTGTCGTGGTATCCATCCCCATCTCCGCGCAGATGGTCGCGACGGCGAGCGGGTGGGTGATGTAGGGGTCGCCGGACTTCCGGTAGACGCCTGCGTGCTGCTTGTCGGCCAGCGCGTAGGCCCGGGCGAGTAGGCCGACGTCGGCCTTCGGGTGGTGGACCCGATGGACCCGGACCAGCGGCTCGAGCACCGCGGGCGTCGACGTGATGGCCAGACCCGACGTCAGGCGCCGAGCCCAGCGAGCCCTCACCCGACGACTCGCCGACGGCTTGGTGCCCGGGATCACCGGTAGCGGCTGGGTGGTGGGTTGCGGCTGTCCGGCCGCGCCCTCACGTTCCCCGCGGCCGGTCTGAGCCGCGGGGTCCGGTCGTTGCGTCATTCCCGCCTCCTCCCTGAGCATCGAAGTGCCGCGCCCAGCGGCCGGGTGTTACGCGACCGTGAGGCAGGTCAGCGATGTGTCGGCCAGTCTATCCCGACCCCCGAGACCCGGGACCTCGAGAACGACGGAGAGACCGGCGACGATCGCGCCGCAGTCGTTCAGCAGACCGACTGCCGCGCTGAGCGTTCCTCCGGTCGCCAGCACATCGTCGACGACGAGAACGCGCTTACCGCTGAGGTCGAGGCCGTCAGCGGGCAGTTCGAGGGTCGCAGCCCCGTACTCGAGCTCGTAGGACCGCGAATGCACCGGCGGGGGTAGCTTCCCGGCCTTCCGTATCGCGAGCACACCGGTGTGCAGACGTATGGCCACCGCACCGGCGAGAAGGAAGCCTCGCGCGTCCAGCCCCGCGACATAATCGATGGATCCGACCTCGTGTCCTGCGGCCAGCCCACGCACGACCGCGTCGAAACCCTCGGAATCCGCGAGGACCGGGGTGAGGTCACAGAACTGGACGCCGGCGGAGGGAAAGTCCTCGACGCGGCGCATCAGACGTTCAACAGCTGAACTGATCGCCGGGGAGACAGTTGTCAGGGGGGACTCGGTCATGCGAGCGCTTCCGCCTTTTCACGTCGGGCCAGTACCTTCGTCGTCTGGCGCTTGATCTCGGGGTCGCGTTGCTTGAGCGTCACCAGGAGCGGTGTCGCGAGGAATACCGACGAGAAGGTACCGGTCACGATACCGACCATCTGCACGATCGCCAGATCCATGAGGGTGCCCACGCCCAGGATCCACACCGCGATGATGACGAGCGCGAGGAGCGGAAGGATGCCGATGACGGTGGTGTGAATGGACCGCATGAGTGTCTGGTTGACACCGAGGTTCGCTTCTTCGGCATACGTGCGACTAGCGGTGTGTTTGAGCCCGCGGGTGTTCTCCTCGACCTTGTCGAAGACGATCACCGTGTCATACAGGGAGAATCCGAGGATCGTCAGCAATCCGATCACGGTGGCGGGAGTTACCTCGAATCCGACGATCGAGTAAATCCCCGCAGTGGTGATCATGTCGAAGAGCAGGGCCACGATCGCGGCCGTCGCCATCTGCCACTCGAATCGGAAGGCGATGTAACCGAAGACGATCACGAGGAACACGGCAAGCGCGATCAGGGCCTTCTGGGTGACCTGGCCGCCCCAGCTCTCGCTACGCGCGGAATCGCCGATGGCCTCCACCGACGTCTCGCCGGCCGCGGTGACGGGCTGGAACTCCTCGAACATCGCGTTCTTGGTGGCCGCGATCTCGTCCGTGGTCAGGAAGCGGGTTTCCACCTCGACGATCCGTGCATTGCCCGTGCCGACGATCTGCACCATCTCGGGCTCTTCGCCCAACGATTCCTCGACCACCGCGGCGACGCGGTCCTTGTCGATCTCGCCGGCGGGCATGGTGAGTTTCGTGCCGCCGGCGAAGTCGATGCCGAAGCTGAAACCACGTAGCAGGATGCTCGCGAGACAGACCGCGACGATCACCAGGGTGAGGACGTAGAACCTACGACGGTTACCGACCACCTCGAACGCACCGGTGCCCGTGTAGAGACGGTTGAACAGACTGTCATTCGAGTCATGCTCTGCCGGGGCGCCGTCGCCGGGCGTGGCCATGGTGGACGTGCTCATCGGCGCTCCTCCTCGTCTTCGGTGCCGGGACGGCCCGGGGTTCCGGTGGCCGTGGCCCCGTCGGGCCCCTGGATCGTGGCGGTGACGCCCCGTCCACGGGTCTGCTCGGCCTTCTTCTCCTCGCGACGCTCGATACGCCGCCGTTCAGCGGCGGCGGCCTGCAGGTTCGCCATGCGACCCATACCGTTGGCCCAGGGCTCGGAGAAGACGTCCTTGGTCGAGGCCAGGTAGACCAACGGCCACGTCACGGTGAAGGCCACGAACACATCCATGACGGTCGTCAGACCCAGAGTGAACGCGAACCCGCGCACCTCGCCGCTGGCAAGCAGGTAGAGGACCACCGCGCCGATGAGGCTGACCATGTTTCCGGTGACGATCGTCCGGCTCGCGCTCTTCCATGCTCTCGGAACGGCCGATCTGAATCTGTGTCCGTCCCGGAGTTCGTCCTTGATGCGCTCGAAGAACACGACGTAGGAGTCGGCGGTCATACCGATGCCGATCACGAGTCCGGCGATGCCGGCGAGGTCGAGGCTGTAGTCGACCGTGTATCCGAGGAAGACCAACATCCCGTAGGTGAGGAGGAAGGACAGGGCCAGCGAGATGAACGCGAGCACGCCGAGCAACCGGTAGAACACGGCCGAGTAGATGAGCACGAGGAGGAACCCGATCGCGCCGGCGAGAAGCCCCGCCTCGAGCGAGGCCAGGCCGAGCGAGGCCGGCACGTTGTCGACGTTCGGGTCCTCGAAAGAGATCGGGAGGGCGCCGTACCGGAGGTTGCCGGCGAGCGTCGACGCCTCGTCGGTCGAGAACTCGCCGGTGATCGAGGTTGCCGAACCGACCGGGGTCACGCCCTGGACGACCGGGGCGCTGATCACCTCGCCGTCGAGGAGGATCGCGATCTGCTTCTGCAGGTTCTCCTGGGTCAGACGCGACCAGGTGGCGCTTCCCTGCTCGCCCGGGCCGGCGTTGAACCGGAAGGAGACCTCGTTTTTTCCCGCCTGCTGACTGAACCCGGAGCTGACGGAGTCTTTGACGATCTGCTGCCCGTCCAGGCGTTTGCCGTCGTCGGGCTCTCCGACGAGGAGCGGCACCGGACCGAGTACGTACTTCCCGGTCTCCCCACACGCGATCAACGCCTGCGCAGGATCATCGAAACCCGCGAGGACATCCCGCTCCGGACAGCGGAACGTGGCGAGCGACTCGGTGAGCTCCTGGGGGTCGCCCTGCCGCACCTCGCGAGCCTCGGCGACCTCCTGGGCCACCGCCTCGCTGTCCCCCTTCGCTGCGGGCACCGGTTCACGATCGCCCGGCTCAACGGGCTGGAACTGGATGACCGGTCGAATGGTCAGCTGCGAGGTGGTTCCGAGATCTCGGGCCTGGCTGGAGTCCTCCCCGGGAACGGTGAGCACGATGTTGCTGCCCTCGATCACCACGGAGGTTCCGGCGACGCCCAAACCGTCGACGCGGTCTCGGATGATCTCCTGCGCGAGCTGGAGATCAGCCTCAGCCGGCTGTCCCTTGGGGATCAGCGTCACGCGCGTCCCGCCCTGGAGATCGATCCCCAGTTTCGGGGAGAGCCCCCGGTCCGCCACCGCGAATGAGGCGACGAAGATGATGAACAGAGCCAGGAAGAAGATGGCGAGTAACCGCCATGGCCTCGGTCTCGCGTCCGCGCGCCGGGGACGTACTGGTGTCACGGGGAACTTCCTTGCGTAGGTGACTCGGTGGCCGACAGCGGACCGGACGGCCCTATCACCCTACTTCCGGGTAGGGCCTTACAGAGAACTCGAGTCGTCCGATCCGGAATCTGTCCCGGTATCCGTGGATCCGGCGGTGTCGAGCTTCTCCCGGATCACTCGCCGGTCCCAGACGGTCTTGACGCCGGGCGCGATCTCGAGCCCGACGGTCTCCTCGTCGATCGACGCGATCGTCGCGTGGACGCCGGAGGTCGTGAGCACCCGGTCACCAACCGTGAGGGAGTCCTGCATCTCGCGGAGTGCCTTCATCGCCTTCCGCTGTTTGGAACTCTGCAGGAACATGAGCACGATCAGCACGACGATCATCAACGGCAGAAGCAGTTCAAGTCCCATGGGGTCCTCCTGGTACGGACCCAGCGCTGCTGCAGGCCCTGTCAATTGTGGTCCGGATGGCGGACGGTCTCGTCCGAGGATGCCAGCCGGGGGCTCACCGTGCCGAGTCGGGTCCCCCGTCGACCTCCATACGGAGCATGGGCTGCCCACTCCCCCGTTCCGGACGCGTCATGCCCAAGTGGTCCCACGCCGCCGCCGTTGCCACCCGGCCTCGTGGCGTGCGCGCGAGAAGGCCGGCCCGCACGAGAAACGGTTCACACACCTCTTCCAGCGTGGTGGCTTCCTCACCGACGGCTACGGCCAGTGTGCTCAGTCCGACCGGGCCGCCCTCGTGTTGGACCAGCAGGGCTCGCAGTACGGCCCTGTCCAACCTGTCGAGCCCCAGTTGGTCGACTTCGTAGACCTCCAGTGCCGCGCGGGCGACCGGGACGGTGATCCGGCCGTCGGCCCGCACCTCGGCGAAATCCCGGACTCGCCGCAACAGACGATTGGCGATTCGCGGTGTGCCCCGCGACCTGCCGGCCACCTCGAGCGCCGCATCGGGGTCGACCGGGATGGTCAGGATGTCAGCGGCCCGTGTCACGATCCGCGCCAGATCCTGATCGGTGTAGAAGTCCATGTGTGCGGTGAAACCGAACCGGTCACGAAGCGGCCCGGTCAGTGCGCCGGACCTGGTGGTGGCACCGACGAGGGTGAACGGCGCGATCTCGAGAGGAATCGAGGTGGCGCCCGGCCCCTTTCCCACCATGATGTCGATCCGAAAATCCTCCATCGCGAGATACAACATCTCTTCCGCGGGCCGGGCGATCCGATGGATCTCGTCGATGAACAGCACGTCGCCCTCGATGAGGTTCGAGAGCATGGCCGCGAGATCCCCGGGACGTTCCAACGCGGGGCCCGAGGTGATGCGGAGTGAGCCGCCGAGCTCCGCGGCGACGATCATCGCCAGGCTCGTCTTGCCCAGGCCGGGCGGGCCGGAGAACAGCAGATGATCCGGTACGACCCCACGCCGGGTAGCGGCGGTCAAGACCAGGTCCAGCTGCTCCCGGACCGTCTCCTGGCCGATGAACTCGCCGAGGTTTCGCGGGCGCAACGCCCCCTCGACATCCGTGTCGAACGGGGTGAGTGCAGCAGTGAGCCCTGACTCCGGCTCGCCACCCGATTCCTCGAAGGGACCCGTCATCAGCGTTTCCCGAGCGACTTGAGCGCCATCCGGAGGGCTTCTGCAGGACCCAGACCCGGATCGGAGGCCAACACCGCGGTGGCGGTCTTGTCCGCCTCTGCGGCGGAGAACCCCAGCCCTTCCAGCGCCTCGGCCACCTCGGTCGCGGCGGGGACCGCGCCACCGCTGCCGTCGGCCGAAGCCGCGCCCGCCTCGCCGGGAAGCGGCCCCACCTTGTCCTTGAGTTCGAGAACCATGCGTTCCGCTGTGCGTTTGCCGACGCCCGGGACGCGGGTGAGCGCCTTGACATCACCGGAGCCGAGTGCGCGGATCAACTCGTGCGGCTCGAGAGTGGCCAGGATCGCCAGCGCCAGTCGCGGCCCCACGCCGGACACGGTCTGAACAGTGAGGAACAGTCCCCTGGCCTCCACCGAGTCGAACCCGTAGAGCGTCAGCGAGTCCTCCCGCACCACGAGTTCGGTGTGGAGCATGCCCTCCGAACCGCGGCGCAACCCGGCGAGCGCCGCCGGTGTCGCGTGCACCAGGACCCCGACCCCGCCGGTCTCCACGACACAGCGATCCAGACCGATCTCGGCCACCGTTCCCCGGATCGAGGCGATCACCAGCGGACTCCCTTCGTTCGAGCCATCCCCCGGGCGGCTGCCCGGGCACGTTCCTGGTCCGCGGCGGATCCCCGGCCCCGGATCCCCCGCGACGCGGCCGACTCACGCGCCACCGCGACCTTCGCCTCGAAACCTGCGCGGGACCGCGCCACCTGCGCGTCCAGCGAGGCGACACGGCCCTGCATCGGAGCCCGCCAGCTGTGGCATACGGCCAACGCGAGCGCGTCCGCCGCGTCGGCCGGACTGGGCGGCTTCTGCAGTCCCAGGATCCGGGTGATCATCAGCGTCATCTGCTTCTTGTCCGCGCGCCCACTTCCGGTGATGGCGGCCTTGACCTCCGACGGTGTGTGGAATGCCACCGGGATGTCCCGGTAGGCGGCGGCGAGCGCGACCACGCCGGCGGCCTGCGCGGTGCCCATCGCCGTGGACACCTGGTTCTGTGCGAAGACCCTCTCGATCGCCACGACGTCCGGCTCGTGGACGTCCATCCACTCGTCGGCGACCGTGTGCACCGCCCGCAACCGCCGCTCGAGCGGCTCGTCCGCGGTCGTCCGCACCACGTCCACGTCCAATGCGGTGACAGCCCGACCCGGTGCGGTCTCGATCAGCGCGAGACCGCACCGGGTCAGCCCCGGGTCCACACCCATGACGCGCATAGCGCCCCCTCCACGACCGGCGGTAGAACCTACGTTCGAGACCCTACCAGCGGCACGGCCGTCAGGCGTCGAGGGCCGCCAGCACGTCGTCGGGGACGTCGATGTTGGTGAAGACGTTCTGGACGTCGTCCGAGTCCTCGAGCGCGTCGATGAGCCTGAACACCTTGCCGGCGCCGTCGGCGTCGACGGTCACCTCCACCGAAGCCCGGAAACCGGACTCGGCCGACTCGTAGTCGATTCCCGCGTCCTGGAGAGCGGTACGCACCTGGACGAGGTCGGTGGGCTCGCAGACCACTTCCCACTGCTCCCCGAGGTCGTTGACCTCCTCGGCGCCGGCCTCGAGGACCGCCATGAGCACGTCGTCCTCGGTCAGCTCGGCTTTGTCCAGCACGATCTCGCCCTTGCGCGCGAACAGGTACGCGACCGAGCCGGGATCGGCCAGGTTGCCGCCGTTGCGGGTCATGGCGACGCGCACCTCTCCCGCGGCGCGGTTGCGGTTGTCCGTCAGACACTCGATGAGCATGGCCACGCCGTTCGGGCCGTAGCCCTCGTACATGATGGTCTCCCACTCGGCGCCGCCCGCCTCCTCGCCGGCGCCGCGCTTGCGGGCGCGCTCGACGTTGTCCGCCGGGACGGAGTTCTTCTTCGCCTTCTGGATGGCGTCGAAGAGAGTCGGGTTGCCGGTCGGGTCGCCCCCGCCGGTGCGGGCCGCCACCTCGATGTTCTTGACCAGCTTGGCGAAGAGTTTGCCGCGCTTGGCGTCGATCGCCGCCTTCTTGTGCTTGGTGGTGGCCCACTTGGAATGGCCTGCCATGTGTTTCTCCGCCCTCCGGGGGTGTCTGGGTCCGGGGCCCGCATGTCCGCGGGCTCCGGCGCGAGGTCTCGCTGACCGCCCAGTCTACGAGGTCGCGGCCCGTACCATGTCGAGGAAGTACCTGTGTACCCGAACGTCGTCGGTGACCTCGGGGTGGAACGAGGTGGCCAGCGCGTTGCCCTGACGCACCGCGACCGCGTGGTCGCGTCCATCGGACGCCCGGACCCGGGCGAGTACCTCGACGCCGGGGCCGATGGTCTCGACCCACGGGGCACGGATGAACACCGTCCGCAGTGGTTCCGGCCCGAGGGGGTCGACGACGAGGTCGGCCTCGAAGGAATCCACCTGGCGGCCGAAGGCGTTCCGCCGGACGGTCATGTCGATGGCCGAGAACCAGGTGGCGTCGGCGCGGGTGTCCACGACGTGCGAGGCGAGCAGGATCATTCCGGCGCACGACCCGTATACGGGAATCCCGGCGCCGATCCTCTCGGCCACCGGTTCATACATCTGGTACACGTCGAGCAGTCGGCTCATGGTGGTCGACTCGCCACCCGGCAGGACGAGGCCGTCGACGGCGTCGAGCTCCGACTGCTTCCGGACCAAGATCGCGCGGGCGCCGACCTCCTCGAGATGGCGGATGTGCTCGATCACGGCGCCCTGGAGGGCGAGCACCCCGATCGTCGGTGCGGGCCGGCTCATTCGCCGGAGGCCGGGCCGTCCGACCCCTTCCCGCGGGACAGATCGACCGGGAATGACTGGGCGCCCGGCCGGAGGCGGCGGGACAGCCCTTCCTGGGTGACCGCAGCGACAAGGCGTCCCTGACGGTCGAAGATGCGGCCCTGGGTGAGCGTGCGCCCGCCGGAGGCGGAGGGGGACGTCTGGTCGTAGAGCAGCCAGTCATCCGCGCGGAAGGGACGCATGAACCACATGGCGTGGTCGAGGGACGCGTCCTGGGTGGGTTCGCCGGGGTGCGGGATCTTGGCGGAGCCCAGAAGGGTCATGTCGGACATGTACGCCAGGGTGCACACGTGGAAGTTGGGGTCGTCGGGCAGTGTGTCGACGCAGCGGAACCAGACCCGCTGCTGGGCGGCCAGCGACGAGAGGGTCTCCATGCGGTCCCGCGGCACGATGCGGATGTCCCACTGCGCCCACTCCTCGACGAACACCCGATGGGTCTCGTCGAGATCCTCGATCGTCGGAACGGCGATCTCCTCGGGATCGATCACCCGCGGCATCGAATCCTGGTGCTCGATGCCTTCCTGGGCGACGAGGTGGAACGACGCCGACATCGAGAAGATGGGCTCGCCCTCCTGGATCGCGGTGACCCGCCTGGTGGCGAAGCTGCGGCCGTCCCGTAGGCGGTCCACCTGGAAGACGGTGGGAACGTCGGGGATGCCGGGCCGGATGAAGTATCCGTGGAGTGAGTGGACGTGCTTGTCGTCTTCGACGGTGCGGACCGCCGCGGTCAGGGTCTGTCCTGCCACCTGCCCGCCGAAGGTGCGTTGGAGGTTCGTGGTGATCGCCGGGCCCCGGTAGAGGTCGCGGTCGATGCGCTCGATGTCGAGGATGTCCTCGATCTTGTTCACGACCGCTCACCCGCGCTTCCCGGGGAGCCGGCGCGGTTCGGGCGGACGGTCGATCGCGAGCCCGCCGCCGGGCGACGGGACCGGACCCGGGGCAGGGTCCACAGGGGGGCTGCATGCATGGACAGATCCTAGCGCTGCGGGTACGCACCGCGGTCACGTGTGTCCCGGAGACGAGATCACCCCGGTGGCTCCGGGATTCGGAGCCACCGGGGTGGTTCTGCGCGCACACTCAGCCGGAGCTGATCACCAGCCGCGCTCGGCGAGCCGGTGCGGCTCGGGGATCTCGTCGACGTTGATGCCGACCATGGCCTCACCGAGACCACGCGAGATGTCGGCGAGCACCTTCGGATCATCGAAGGAGGTGGTGGCCTTGACGATGGCCTTCGCCCGCTCGGAGGGGTTGCCGGACTTGAAGATGCCGGAGCCCACGAACACACCCTCGGCGCCGAGCTGCATCATCATCGCGGCATCGGCCGGGGTGGCGATACCGCCGGCGGTGAACAGCACCACGGGCAGCTTGCCGGTCTCGGCGACCTCCTTGACGAGCTCGTACGGCGCCTGGAGCTCCTTGGCGGCCACGTACAGCTCGTCGGCGGGCAGCGACTGCAGCCGGCGGATCTCACCGCGGATGGTGCGCATGTGGGTGGTGGCGTTGGAGACGTCACCGGTACCGGCCTCGCCCTTGGAGCGGATCATGGCCGCGCCCTCGGTGATGCGACGCAGTGCCTCGCCGAGGTTGGTGGCGCCACAGACGAACGGCACCTCGAAGTCGAACTTGTCGATGTGGTTGGTGTAGTCGGCCGGGGTCAGTACCTCGGACTCGTCGACGAAGTCCACGCCGAGCGCCTGCAGGACCTGCGCCTCGACGAAGTGGCCGATGCGGGCCTTGGCCATGACCGGGATGGAGACGGCCTCGATGATGCCGTCGATCAGGTCGGGGTCGCTCATCCGCGCCACGCCACCCTGGGCGCGGATGTCGGCGGGAACACGCTCGAGGGCCATGACGGCCACCGCGCCGGCGTCCTCGGCGATCTTGGCCTGCTCGGCGGTGACGACGTCCATGATGACGCCGCCCTTGAGCATCTCGGCCATGCCCCGCTTGACGCGTGCGGTTCCGGTGGTGTTCTCGCTCGACTCGCTCACGAATAGGCCTTCCTGGCTCAGACGACGTGTGATAGACGTCCAGTGTAGGTTGCCCTCACCCGGACTCTCCAACCGCCGCCCTGGCCGGCTCCCGCTCGTTGACCCGGCCGCCTCGCCTCACCCCACTGGTGCCGGTGCATCGACCAGTTCCACATAGTCGGGCATCGGCGCGTGACCGGCGAGCCGGAGCAACCGGACGAGGGTCTGCTCGCGCAGGCTCCGTGTGTCCCGGACCGCGTCGTTGTAGAAGCGCCGCGCCATCGCGACGCGGTCGGTGACGTCGTCGAGCTCGGCTTCCAGGTCGTCGGGCAGCGCGGCCGTCTCGAGCCCCGCGAGGATCACGCCGAGTCTGTTCTCCGCCAGCTCGGCATCTGGCGAGGAGCCGACGAGGTCGTCGTCACGTGCCGGGCGTCGGCGGTCGGGAGCCGGGGCGGGATCGACGCCGACCACCTCGCCCGGGAGGTGCGAGCGCGCGTCCGCCAGTGCTCGGGTCAACCGCTCCGCGCCGGCCGGGTCCCGGGCCGCGAGGTCCCGCGCGACAGCCGCACCGACGGTGTGACGGCGTTCGAGGACCCCGATGAGAGACGCCCGCGCGAGGTCGGTGCGGATATGGAGACGGTCCAGGCGGTGCGCGGTCAGGTAGGCGCCGAGCAATGCGGCGAGGACGAGGACGGCGACGACGACGAGAAGCACCACGAGCTCAACGGACACGGATCGTCTCCCCCGGCCCGCGGATCGTCTCGTACACCCGGATCACCCTGTCCGCGACGACAGGCCAGTCGTAGTCCCGCACAGCGACGCTGCCCTGCGCACGCAGGTCCGCGCGGCGGTCGTCGTCGACCAGCACGCGCGTCAGGGCCTCCCCGAGGGCTTCCGGGTCGCCGACGGTCGCGAGCTCACCGCATCCGCCGTCCCGCAGGACCCGGCGAAACGCGTCGAGGTCGGATGCCACGACCGCGGTACCGGCCGCCATGGCCTCGACGAGAACGATCCCGAAGCTCTCCCCGCCGAGGTTGGGTGCGCAGTAGACGTCGGCGGCGGCCAGGACCGCGGCCTTACGGGCGTCGTCCACGCGACCGAGGAAGTCCACGGACATACCTCGGGGAAGGCGTTCCCGTAACGCCTTCTCGTCCCCGTCCCCCATGACGCGCAGACGCAGGTCTGGAACCGAGTCGAGAACATTCGGCAGCGCGGCGACCAGGACGTCCATGCCCTTTCTGGGCTCGTCGTAGCGGCCGAGGAATGCGATGGTGGGCACGTTTGCGTACTCCGCCGACGCGTCGACCCCGGCGAAGGCGCCCACATCGACACCGTTGGGGATCTCGACCGCGTCCGAGCCGAGCGCCTCGATCTGCCAGCGCCGGGCCAGTGCCGAGACCGCGATCCGTCCGCGGACCTTCTCCAGCAGCGGCGCGAGCACCGCGTCGGAGGCCTCGAGGATCATCGAACTGGTGGTGGAGGTGTGGAACGTGGCGGTGATGGGGCCCGAGGCCATGGCCAGGGCGAACATCCCGACCCCGGGCGCGTTGGGTTCGTGGATGTGCAGCACGTCCAGCGGTGCCTCGCGCAGCCAGTTGCGGGTCGCCCGCCACGACGCCGGGCCGAAGCTCAGGCGTGCCACCGAGCCGTTGTACGGGATCGCCACCCCGGGCCCTGTGAGTGTCATCCCGGGGGCAGGGGCGTTCTCCGGCCGACCCGGTGCGAGGATCCGGACGTCGTGCCCGCGGCGGCGAAGCTCCTGGGACAGGTCCACCACGTGGGCCTGGACGCCACCGGGCGCGTCGAACGAATACGGGCAGATCATGCCGATGCGCACGGTCGGATCAGCCCTCGAGCTTTTCTCGACGCTCGGCCGACAGGTCGTCGAGCCACAGCGGCTGGAGCATGTGCCAGTCCGCGGGGTGGAGCGCGATTCCCTCGGCGAACGTGTCCGCCATGGCCTGCACGCCCGCCTCGACTCCCCCGGACACGTCGATCGGCGGGGTGATCCGCACGCGCATCGTGTCCTCGTCCTCGTACCAGAAGTGGGCCACTAGCAGCGGGGCTCCGGTCTCCACAGCGAGTTTGGCAGCTCCCGCGGGCATCCGGGTCTCCTCGCCGAAGAACGTCACGGGTACGCCGGTGTGCCGTAGATCCCGTTCGCCGGGAAGACACACGATCCCGCCCTCGGCGAGGTACGCCTTCAGCGCCTCGAGAGGCGGAACTGGCCCCCCGGAATGCGGATAGATGGTGAAGCCCAAACCCTCCCGATACTCCAGGAATCGCTGGTAGAGCGACTCCGGCTTGAGCCTCTCAGCGACTGTGGCGAATCCGCCGTAGCGGCGAGCCAGCCACGTACCACCGAGATCCCAGTTCGCCGCGTGCGGAAGTGCCACCACGACCCCTCGCCCGAGAGCGAGGGCGTCGTCGATGTGCTCCACACCGGAGATGGTTCGGTCCATCTCCTGCGCCACCGCCTCACGGTCCATGGACGGCAGTCGGAACGCCTCACGCCAATAACGAGCGTAGGACCGCATCGAGTCCCGGATCAGCTCGTCCGGGACGTCGGCGGGGGGTACGCCGAGGACGCGGGCGAGGTTCTTGCGCAACTGCGAATCGGGGCGCTGCCGGCGAGCCGCGAGATCCGCGCCCGCGCGGAACAGCCCTCGGGAGAGCCCCTCCGGCAGAGCCCGGACGACCGCCCAGCCGGCGGCATAACCGTAATCGGAGAGCGTCTGGCCCACCCGGCTCATCGGTCACCGACCGAGGCCGCGCCCTTGTCCGCCACCCGGGACAGGTAGTCGGCACGGCCACCCAGGACACGCTGGATGACCGTGATGAGGCTGCCCAGCGCGACCACCGTGACCGCCACCTCGAGGGCCCACGGGACGCCGAGTCCCTCGAGCCCTGCGCCGACGAGGACGATCACCAGCCGGTCCGCCCGTTCCATCAGCCCGCCCGGGGTGCGCAGGTCGCCCGCATCCGCCCGGGCCTTGGAGTACGAGACCACCTGAGACAGGACCATGCAGGCCAGCAGCATGACCAGGGCGAACCGGTTGGTCGGCTCGGTGTCGACGACCCACCACACGAGGGCACCGAGGATCACGCCGTCCGCCACCCGGTCGGACACCGCGTCGACGAGCGCGCCGTACGGCGAGCCGCCGTCGCCGGCCCGCGCGACGGCCCCGTCGACCAGATCGAACAGGGTGCATAGGCCGATCACGATCGCGCCCGCGAACAGATGGCCGGTGCCGAAGAACCCCACCGCCGCAGCGCAGGTCAGGACCAGGCCCGTGAGCGTGATCCCGTTGGCCGTAACGCCGATGCGTACCAGGAAGGCGGCGACGGGGTGCGCCACCTTCGTCACCCCGGACCGTCCGTACTCGCTGAGCATTCTTCTCCCCGCTTCTCAGGTGTGGCCGGGCCCGGAAGGCGTCGTGGTCCACGCGTCAGCGAGCAGCTGACGGGTCTGCTTGAGCAACTGCGGCAACACCTTCGTACCACCGGTCACGGTGATGAAGTTGGCGTCGCCGATCCATCGTGGCACGACATGTTGATGCAGGTGTTCGGAGAGCGAGCCCCCGGCGGCGCTGCCGAGATTCAGCCCCACGTTGAACGAGTCCGGATTCGACACGGCCTTGATGACGCGGAGCAGATGCTGGGTGAACGACATGAGCTCGCGGGCCTCGTCGTCGTCGAGATCCTCCAGGTCAGCCACCTTGCGGTACGGCACCACCATCGAGTGCCCCGGGTTGTACGGGTACAGGTTCAGGACGACGTACACGTGCTCGCCCCGGGCGACCACCAACCCGTCCTCGTCGCTCATTTGCGGAATATCCAGGAACGGCTCCCCGGTCATCCCCTCGGCGGGCTCCGGCCGGGTCTCGGCGATGTAGGACATCCGGTAGGGCGTCCACAGCAACTGGAGACGGTCCTCGCCCACGCCGTACTGGCGGTAGGTCCCGGTGGATACCGGACCGCCGCCCGTCACAACCGCTCCGCGGTCGGGGCGTCGTTACGCTGCGACGAGACCCAGTGCTGGATCTTGTCCATCGCGGCGTTGCGCGAGACTCCGTTGAGCTGCGTGCCATCCGGGAACCGGAAACTCACTGCGCCGGCCTCGACATCACGGTCGCCGGCCAGCAACATGAACGGCACCTTGCCGGTCGTGTGGTTGCGGATCTTCTTCTGCATCCGCTCGTCGGAGGTGTCCAGCTCGGCCCTGATTCCCCGGCCACGCAGCTCGTCGATGATGTCCTCGAGGTGCTTCTCGTGCGCATCCGCGACGGGGATGCCCACCACCTGCACGGGCGCGAGCCACGCCGGGAACAGTCCGGCGTAGTGCTCGAGCAGCACCGCGAAGAACCGCTCGATCGATCCGAAGAGCGCACGGTGGATCATCACCGGGCGCTTCTTGGTGCCGTCGGCGGCGTTGTAGGTCAGGTCGAACAGCTCCGGCAGGTTGAAGTCCAGCTGCACCGTCGACATCTGCCAGGTGCGGCCGATCGCGTCGCGGGCCTGCACCGAGATCTTGGGGCCGTAGAACGCCGCCCCGCCCGGATCCGGCACGAGCTCGAGGCCGGAGTTCGTGGCCACGCGCTCAAGGGTCTCGGTGGCCCGCTCCCAGAGCTCATCGCCGCCGACGTACTTCTCGGGGTCCTTGGTGGACAGCTCGAGATAGAAGTCGTCCAACCCGTAGTCGCGCAGCAGGGAGATGATGAACGAGAGCACCGAGGCGATCTCGCCTTCCATCTGCTCCTCGGTGCAGTAGATGTGGGCGTCGTCCTGCGTGAATCCGCGGGCGCGGGTCAGGCCGTGGATCACCCCGGACTTCTCGTAGCGGTACACCGTGCCGAACTCGAACATCCGCAGCGGCAGCTCGCGGTACGAACGGCCCCGCGAGTCGAAGACGAGATTGTGCATCGGGCAGTTCATGGGCTTGACGTAGTAGTCCTGCCCCGGCTTGGTCTCGTTGCCGTCCGCGTCGTACTCCGCGTCCACGATCATGGGCGGGAACATGCCCTCGGCGTACCAGCTCAGGTGCTGGGACTTGCGGAACAGGTCGCCCTTGGTCATGTGCGGGGTGTTGACGAGCGAATAACCCGCAGCGAGGTGCCGCTTGAGGGAGTGCTGCTCCATCTCGTTGCGGATGATTCCGCCGCGCGGGTGGAACACCGGGAAGCCCGAACCGATCTCGTCGGGGAAGCTGAACAGATCCAGCTCCGTGCCCAATCGCCGGTGGTCGCGCTTCTCGGCCTCGGCGAGGCGGTCGAGGTAGGCGTCCATCGCCTCGGTGCTCTCCCAAGCGGTGCCGTAGATGCGCTGGAGGCCTGCCTTGCTCTGGTCCCCGCGCCAGTAGGCCGCCGATGAGCGGGTGAGCGTGAACGCCGGGATGAACTTGGTGGTGGGCGTGTGCGGGCCGCGGCACAGGTCCGACCAGATGACCTCACCGGTGCGCGGGTTCAGGTTGTCGTAGGCGGTCAGCGCGCCGGCGCCGACCTCCATGATCTCGGAATCCGCCAGGGCCTCGGCTCCCTCGGAATCGCCGGCATCCGCGCGCCCCTTGTCCTCGACGAGCTCGAGCTTGTACGGCTCCCCGGCCAACTCCGCGCGGGCCTCGTCGAGCGAGGCGTACTCACGACGGGAGAAGCGCTGGCCGGCCTTGATGATCTTCTTCATCCGCTTCTCGAGGTCCTTGAGGTCCTCGGGGGTGAACGGCTCGGTCACGTCGAAGTCGTAATAGAAGCCGTTCGCGATCGGCGGACCGATGCCGAGCTTGGCCTCCGGGAACTTGTCCTGAACGGCCTGCGCGAGCACGTGGGCACAGGAGTGGCGGATCACCGAACGGCCGTCCTCGGAATCGGCGCGGACCAGTTCGACCTCGGTGTCCGCCTCCGGCGCCCAGGACAGGTCGCGAAGCGCGTTCTCAGAATCCCGGACCACAACGATTGTCTCGGGGCCGCTCCTGGACTGCAGCTCACGCTCGGCGAGGATCTTCCCGGCCGGCTCCCCCGCCGGGATGACGGTGGTCACGGTCGCCGCACCCGTCACGTCGACATCGGCTTCCGGCATGCGGTTCTCGGACACGGGGGCGATCTCCTCGGCAGTGGACGTCGGGCGGCTTGAGCCACCCGGGCTGACATCCCGGAACGCGGACGCACCGGGGCCGGTCCATGCTACCCGGGCTGTCACGGTATCCCGGATCATCATGAGGTGTTGCACCCGACATGCGCATCGATATCTGGTCCGACGTCATCTGCCCCTTCTGCTGGATCGGGAAACGCCACCTGGAGCAGGCGCTGGAGTCGTTCCGGGGCGGCCACCCGGACGTTCCGGTCGAGGTGGTGTGGCGTGCGTACGAACTCGACCCCGCGTCGCCGACACTCACGGCGGGCCAGCGGGGCGAGAGCAGTGCGCAGATGCTCTCCCGCAAGTACGGGACGCCACTGGCCGACGCGGAGACCGGGCAGGAGCAGATGGCCGAACGCTTTCGCGATCTCGGCTTGGAGTTCGACTGGCGGTCTGCACAGATCTGTTCGACGTTCGACGCCCATCGACTCTCCGCGCTCGCCAGCCGGCACGACCGCTCGGACGTTGTCGACGAAGCAGTGCGCCGCGCCCACTTCACCGCGGGACTGGCGGTTTCGGATCCGGATGTCCTCCGACGTATCGGGATCGAGGCCGGCCTCCCCTCGGACGAACTCGACGCCCTGCTCAGCGGAGAGGACTACGCCGATCAGGTCCGGAAGGACATCGAGACCGCCCGCGAGATCGGCGTGCGGGGCGTGCCGTTCTTCGTCCTCGACGGTCGGCTCGCGGTGAGTGGGGCTCAGCCCGTCGAGGTGTTCTCCCGGGCGCTCGAACAGGCACTGGCGGGCAACGAGTCCTGACCAGACGGAGGCGGCGGGCGAAAGCGAGTCCGCGAAACCGACGAACCCCTCCCGGGCTGACCGGGAGGGGTTCGGTGACTTGGGTGGTGGTCCTAACTGGGTTCGAACCAGTGACCTCTCCGGTGTGAACGGAGCGCTCTTCCGCTGAGCTATAGGACCGCACTGTGTCGAGGCGTTCCCGCCGTGGCACTCGAACACTGTAGCAAGCGTGATCCCGGACCCCAATTCGACCCCGTGATGCCGCGACTGTCCGGGTTCGGCAGCCCATCCGGTGCCCGGCCCGTGGCGCCCGGTACGTGCCCTCCGACGGGCCCACGGCTGGCGCCTGCCGCTCGCCACGCCTGTAGTGGAAGTGCACCGAGCGTCGCACGCACCCCGGCCTTCGGGAGACCCACGCGTTCATGACCACAAAACAGCGCACATCTGCTGTTTTTGCAGTTCACACCCCATATCCGGCCCCCGATTTGTGTTCTTCATCCGGGGTCGGCTAATGTTCTTTCTCGCAGCCCGGAGCGCCTACAGCGAACCGGAACGCAGTGCGGATGTGGCGCAGCTGGTAGCGCATCACCTTGCCAAGGTGAGGGTCGCGGGTTCGAATCCCGTCATCCGCTCGGAGGGATCGAGGAGTCAGGTTGTCCTCACCAGGCTCGATACCTTTTGCGGTGGAGTGGCCGAGTGGTGAGGCAGCGGCCTGCAAAGCCGTCAACACGGGTTCGATTCCCGTCTCCACCTCCACGTCGGAGTGATCCGGCAGGAGATACCCGCGCGATTAGCTCAGCGGGAGAGCGCTTCCCTGACACGGAAGAGGTCACTGGTTCAATCCCAGTATCGCGCACCGCGCAGAACGCCCCGGCTCAGCCCGGGGCGTTCGTCATTTCTCGACAACGGGCGGATTCTGGCGTCAGCGCCCCGTCGTCGCGGGCGTCAGCGCCCCGTAAGCGCCCCGGCCATCGCCGGCAGGGTCATCTCGATGTCATGCTCCTGCGCCGCCCGCGCGCGACCGCGCTCGGCCATCAACTCCCTCCGTGCCGGGTCGGCGATCAACTCCGACAGCGCATTCGCGAGACCTTCGGGATCCCCGGGGGCGACGAGGACCCCGATGCCCTCACGGAGGTACTCCGCCGCTCCCCCGTGATCGGTGGCGACCACCGGCAGCCCCGCGGCCATACACTCGAGAACCCCGAGCGGGCCCGCCTCGGGAAGAACTGACGCCGAGACCGCGATGGCCCACCGGTCGAGCACCTGCCTGCGGTCGACGTGCCCGAGGAACCGGACCCGGCCCCTAGGATTGTGGCCGTGACAGTCTCCGTTCGCCCCGCGTGCCCCGATGACGTGCCCGCCCTCGCCGACCTCGCTGCACGGACGTTCCCCCTGGCGTGCCCGCCTGGGTTGGCCGCGGCCGCCATCGACGCCTTCGTCGCCGAGAACCTCAGCGAGGCGGCCTTCGCCGAATACCTCCGGACCCCCGGGCATACGGTGCTGGTCGGGCTCGACAAGGATGGCGAGGTAAGGGCATATGCATTGCTCGTCAACGGTACGGGGATGGATCCGGAGTGCGCGTCGGTGCTCACGGGCCTGTCCACGGTCGGGGTGAGCAAGTTCTACGTCGACCCGGCATTGCACGGCCTGGGCGTGGCCGGGGTCCTGCTCGACGCCGCGGTCGCCACAGCGCGGCAGGCCGGTGCATCAAGTCTCTGGCTGGCGACGAACGTCGACAACGCCCGGGCCCGGGCGTTCTACGTCAGGAACGGCTTCGCCGAGCGCGGGACACGCGTCTTCACCGTCGGCGGCACTGAGAACAACGACGTGGTGCTGGAGAAGCCCCTGTAGGAAGTGGTGTCCGAAAAGCCCGTGCAGGACGGCCCCGTTCAGCCGCCGACAGTGTCGAAACGGGAGAGCGCGAGCAGTCGAGAGGTGGCCCGTAGGTACTTCTTTCGGTAACCGCCGGTCACCATCTCGTCAGTGAAGATCGCATCGAGCTTCATCCCGGAGTTTCGTACGGGGATACCGGCGTCGTAGAGACGGTCTGCGAGAACCACCAGTCGTAGCGCGATGGACTGGTCCGGGAGCGGCTTGACCCCGCTCAGACACACGCGGTTGACCCCGTCCACGAGCCGGTTGTACTTGGACGGGTGCAGGGTCGCGAGGTGCCGGCACAGCGCGTCGAAATCGTCCAGGGTCGCTCCCGGTGCCGCCGCGGCATCGGCGGCGAGTGCCTCGTCGGACATCGGCTCGGGAGCCGGCGGCAGGTTGCGGTGCCGGTAGTCCGGGCCGTCGACGCGGATCGAATCGAAGATGCCGGACATCTTGCGGATCTCCCGCATGAAGTCCTTGGCCGCGAACCGGCCCTCCCCCAGCTGTTCGGGAAGGGTGTTGGACGTGGCGGCGACGCTCACGCCGGCAGCGGTCAACTCCGCGAGAAGGCGCGAGACCAGCATCGTGTCACCGGGATCGTCCAGCTCGAACTCGTCGATGCACAGGACGGAATGTCCGGACAGTTCCTCGACCGCCCGGTTGAAACCGAGCGCGCCGACCACATGCGTCAGCTCCACGAACGTCCCGAACGCCTTGGGTGCGGGACAGTCGTGGTAGATCGAGGTCAGCAGGTGGGTCTTGCCCACGCCGAACCCACCGTCCAGGTAGATGCCCGTCCCCTGCACGACCTTCGGACGACGGCCGAAGAACCCCTTCTTGGGCGCCCGACGCGCGGTGACGGTCTCGGCGAACTCGCGACACGCCTTGACCGCCGCGGCCTGCGAAGGCTGGGCCGGGTCGGGAATGTACGAATCGAAACTCACGTCGTCGAACATCGTCGGCGGCACCATCTGGGCCACTAGCTGATCGGCGGGAACCACCGGGGTGACGTCTACGAGGCGGGAGACCATGAGCAGAGCCTATCGTGGGGGAACCCCACGTCAGAATGGAGGACATCCGAGGTGCACAGCACGCGACCCGCCGTGTTCGACGACGACCCCGCGGCCCTGGATGTCCTGTGGCACGCGTTGCATCCCGAGCCAGGCGGCCCGGATGTCCGGATTCGCGCGGTGATGATCTCCTCGGTGGACGGAACCACCGCCGTCGACGGACGAAGCGGGCCGCTGGGGACGCCCACCGACCGCCTGGTCTACGACGCGATGCGCGCACGCGCCGACGTCGTGCTGGTCGGCTCCGGAACCGCCCTCGCAGAGGGCTACGGCCCCGCCCGGATCGCGAGTGCCTGGGCGGGCCGTAGGTCACGTCCGGCCCCGCCGGTCCTCGTCGTCACCCGTTCGATTCCCGGCGAGTTGATCGCGCAGTGTTGCTCGGCCGGCGGCGGACTGGAGATCGCGGCCGCCGCCACCACCCCACGGGATCGGGTCGACGCCGCCCGCGAGGCGGGTGTGACGGTCCACGTCATGCCCGACGGGCCCTATGCAGAGGCACTGCGCACACTCCTTCGTGACCTCGGAGCGGGCGAGGTCGCGTTCGAAGGTGGCCCTCGCCTGCTCGGGGAGTTCCTGACACAGGGCCTGGTCGATGAACTCGTGCTCTCGCTGGCACCGGAGGTCGTCGTGGGCGGCCGGGGTCCGGGGCTGGTGAACGCGGACGAGCCCCGGCGCGTACCGATGCGGGTGGTGACCGCGTTCACATGCCCCCGGGGCGGTCTCTACACCCGGTGGGTCGTCGATCACGCCCCGACGGATGTCGGGCGCACCGACAGCGTTGATCGGACGAACGAGGCGAACGGATGAGGCACACACGAGCGGGTCGACTGGTCACCGCCGGACTGACGGTTCTCTTCCTGGCCGCGACGTCGTGCGCACCGCTGCCGGCCACCGGCCCACGGCTGGCCACCGGCGACGACCCCCGCTCGAACGGCGGGACGGGAACCGACGGCAGCGGCCCACCGGAACGGCCGGAGTGGCTCGCCCCGGAGTCCGAACCCGAGTGGGTGAACTGCGGCGATCGCGGAATCAGCGGGATCCCGGACACAGTGACCGCCCGGTGCGGACTCGCCGGGCAATCACCCTCGATCCGTCTGTCGTCGACTGCCACGCCGGACGACGCGGCACCTCTCGTCGTCGTCGCCGGCCCCGAGACCCCCGCATCGGAGCTGGCTCCCCGCCTGGTCTCCTCCGGTACCGAGTTGGTCGACAGTCGGCCGCTCGTCGTCGTCGACCACCGGGGCCGCACCGACGCCGCAGGCGCGTGTCTGACATTCGCGGCGCGACGGACCCTCGACGGCCTCGCCGATGCCGGGGCCGACCCCGGCTCGCCCGAGCTCCGCGGCGAGCTGGCCGACGCCTCCCAGTCGTGCACGGACGAACTCCAGGGGCGCGAACTCGACTACGGCGCCGTGGGCGCGGCGCAGGACCTCGAGGTACTCCGCCAGCACTGGGACGTGCCGGGTCTGGCGATCCTCGGCATCGGGGCAGGCGCGCAGACCGCGCTGGCCTACTCCTCCACCCACCCCGACAGGTTGTCGCTCCTCGCGCTGGACTCCCCGGCGCCGGACGACGGCGATCAGGAGGGCACCGCCCGGGCCGCCCTCGCCGGATCGGATGCCGCCCTCCGGCTGTGGGCATCCTCGTGCACCCGGCCCGAATGCGGACCCGGCGACGCCGACCAGAAGGTCGAGGCGGTCTCCGCCGCGCTCGACAGGGCGCAGGAACCCCTCGCTGACATCCCTGCAGCGCTGCTCTCGGACGTTGTCCGCTCCGCGCTGGGCGATCTGTCCGGCGCCTCCGCGCCCGAGCCCTCCGGCGGTGACATCATCCTCGGCGACCTCATCGCCGCCGGGCCCGGAGAAACTCCCGAGAGCGTGCGGGGGCGGGCCGAGACGCTGAGTCGGTCCTCCCTCCCCTACGTCGCCGGCTGTTCCGACCTGTCGCAACGAGTTCCCGTCAGCCGGGTCGACGAACTCGAGGCGGAATGGGCCGACACCCCGCCGTTCGGAGAGATCCTCGCCGCCCAGCTCTCCGCGTGCTCCACCTGGCCCGTCCCGGCCCCGATGCCGCTACAGGTCCCGCCCACGGTTCCGGTTCTCCTGCTGGCGGGTATCGCCGATCCCGTCGCCGGCGCCGCCTACCTCGAACCGACCGCGGGCCGACTCACCGCTGCCGGCGCCACCGAGGTCCGCACCGTCAGCTGGGGGGCTCCCGGTTCAGCGGTGATGCTGCACTCCGGCTGTGCGCGAGAGGCGGTGACGACCTTCCTCGACGACCCGGCGGCAGCCGAGAAATCCACCGCCTGTCCGTCCTGACGAACCGGAGTGCCTCACCCGGGGGCAGGGGCCCGGGCGGTAGCCTCCTCAGCGTGCCGCTGCCCACCCGAAGCTCGACGACCGTGCCCCGCATCCTCGCCAATGTCCTCTGGCCACTGGCGGTCATGACGGTGATCCACCGTGTCCTGATCAGGGCCGTCAACGGCGCGATCACCAACGATTTCGCCACGGTGTACGCCGCCACCCGGCGCTTCCTTGCGGGCGAGCCCGTCTACTCCGAGAACCTGCTCACCGTGCAGCCGCACTACCTGTACGCCCCGAGTGGGACGTTGCTCCTGTCGCCATTCGGGGTGATCGACAACTACACGATCTCCAGGTGGCTGTTCATCCTCATCAACACCGCGGCAATCATCGCCGCATTGTGGCTGCTCATGAGGATGTTCGACCTCGACGTGAAGTCGTTCGCCGCCCCCGCGATCCTCCTCGCGGCGTTCAGCACCGAAGCGGTGACCAACACGCTGGTGTTCACGAACATCAACGGCGTGATCTTCCTCTGCCAGGCCGCGTTCCTGTACCTGTTGCACACGCGGCGTCTCTGGTGGGCAGGTGTCGCGATGGGGCTGTCGCTGGCCGTCAAACCGATGCTCGCCCCGCTGCTGGTACTGCCGTTGATCCGTAAGCAGTGGCAGCCGTTCGTGGGCGCGCTGGCCATCCCCGCGGCCGCGATGGCGGCGGGATGGGCGCTGACGGTCGACGCCTCCCGGTACCTCGACACCACCATGCCGTACATGGGGCAGGTGCGTGATTACTACAACAGCTCGATCGCCGGTCTCGGCGTCTACTACGGCATTCCCGAGCCGCTGATCCTGGTCGCCCGGATCCTGGTCGTCGCGGCGACCCTGCTCGCGGTGTGGCTGCTGCTGGACTACCGGCACAACAACGAGGTGCTGTGGCTGGCCACCACCTCGGGAGTCGTCCTGGCCGGGGTATTCCTCGTGTCCACGCTCGGCCAGATGTACTACTCCATGATGCTGATCCCGCTCATGCTCACCGTGGTCCTCAAAGGGTCCCTGGTGCGGACCTGGCCCGCCTGGCTGGCGGCGTACGCGTTCTTCTTCCCGGACAACTGGGAGTCCGTGCGCTGGCCCTACTACGGCCGGGTCATGGAGTTCGCGCACCCGACGCTGGGCTGGCTCCTCATCCTCGCCACGATCCTGGTCGTGCTCCTGTGGCGCCGCGCGGCCCCGGGCCGGCACGAGCGGATCGCACCCGCCGCCACGTCGGCGTAGCCTGCGGTCATGAGCGAGTCCACCGATACCAACGCCCCGCAGCCGAACTTCACCCTCGACGACGCCGAGTGGCGCCGCCGGCTGACCCCCGACGAGTATCAGGTCCTGCGCCGGGCGGGCACCGAGCGGCCCTTCACCGGCGAGTACAACGACACCAAGACCGAGGGCGTCTACCGCTGCCGCGGCTGCGGCGCCGAACTGTTCCGTAGCGAGGGCAAGTTCGAGTCCAGCTGCGGTTGGCCGTCGTTCTTCACCCCGCTCGCCGGCGACTCGGTGATCGAGCGCGTCGACGACTCCATGGGGATGCGCCGGATCGAGGTGCTGTGCGCGAACTGCCACGGCCATCTCGGGCACGTCTTCGAGGGCGAGGGCTACCCCACCCCGACCGACCTGCGCTACTGCATCAATTCCCTCAGCCTGACGCTCGAGCCGACACAGAACTGATCCGCGCCCGCGCGACCGGAGACGAGCAGAGCCCGCCGGGGTCGATCCCCGGCGGGCTCTGCTCGTCTCCCCTGCAGGAGTCAGGGCATCGTGGTGGCGAGCTTCTCGGCGGTCACGCGCGGCCCGGTGAAGAACGGGATCTCCTCGCGCACGTGGCGCCGGGCCTCGGTGGCGCGCATCTCGCGCATGAGGTCGACGATCCTGTCGAGCGCGGGTGCCTCGAACGCCAGCAGCCATTCGTAGTCACCCAGCGTGAACGCGGGGACGGTATTGGCGCGCACATCCGGGAACTCCCGGGCGGCGCGGCCGTGGGCGGCGAGGATCTGGCGCCGCTCCTCGTCCGGCAGCAGGTACCACTCGTAGGAGCGGACGAACGGGTACACCGAGATGAACGCACCGGGCTCCTCCTCCGCGAGGAACGCCGGGATATGGCTCTTGTTGAACTCCGCCGGGCGGTGCAGGGCCGTGTTGGACCAGAACGCGGTGCTGGCCTTACCCAGCAGGGTGGTGCGGCGGAACTCGTTGTAGAACCCCTGGAGGTCCTCGATGTGCTCGGCGTGGGTCCAGATCATGAAGTCGGCCTCGGCGCGCAGGCCGGAGACGTCGTACATCCCGCGGACCACGACGTCGGTGTCCTCGTACCCGGCGAGGAACTTCTCGAGATCCGCGGCCACCGCGGCCCGGTCCTCCCCGAGCTGCCCCGGCGTCACGGTGAAGACCGAGAACATCAGGTAGCGAAGAGTCGAGTTAAGCTTGGAGTAGTCAAGGCGTGCCATGGCTCAATCCTGCCACTTCCCGGCCAACCGGCGGGCCGCGACCCGGGCCGACCCCACGCAGGAGGGCACCCCGACCCCCTCGGTCGCACCGCCGACGAGCTCGACTCCGGGGAGGTCCTCGACGAGACGGCCGCGGATGCCGGCGATCAGCGCATCGTGACCCGGGCCGATCTCGGCGAGGGCGTTGTCCCAGCGGCGCACCCGCGAGTGCAGGACGGTGGGGGTCGATCCGCACACCCCGGCCAGCGCGGAGACCGCCATCCGGACCAGTGTGAGGTCGTCCGTTGCGAGTATCTCGTCGTCGTCGAGCCTGCCGAAGGACACCCGCACCAGATGGCCGCGCCGGTCGTCCAGGTGTGGCCACTTACGGCTCGAGAACGTCATCGCCTTGAACGGCACGGGTTCGTCGGTGGCGACGAGCACCCCGGATCGTTCGGGCAGGTCGAGGGAGCGGTCGACCTCGAGCGCCACCACCGCCGAGGAGGCGGTGCGGATCCCCGACAGCGCCCGCACCGCGTCGTCGACTCCCCCGGCCGCGGTGAGGAGCGGTGCGGCGAGCGGGACCGGGACCGCGACGACGACGAGGTCGGCCTCATGCGTCCACGGACCACGATCGTCGGAGCCGACCAGCGCGTATCCCCCGCTGTCCCGTCGGATCGCGGTGCACCGCGCCCCGGTCACCACCCGCGCCCGGGACGCACGGACGAGCGCGTCCACGAGGACGCGGTAGCCACCGGACAGGGTGGCGAACACCGGGCCGGGGGTGCGGTGCGCGGTGAGATCCCTGGCCGCCGCGGTGAGGTTGGGCGCCCCGCGGTCCAGCGCGTCGGCCAGGCCGGGCACCACCTGGCGCAGCCCCAACCCCACGCTGGGCGCGGCGTACACGCCACCCAGCATCGGGTCGACCAGACGGGCCACCACCGCGGAACCGAAGCGGTCGGCGACCAACCTGCCCAGGGCGACGTCCCCGCCGGGGGCCCAGTCGAGAGGCAGCTCCGGCTCCCGCGCCGCCCGCTCCACGTCCGCCGGCCGGAGCACCCCGGACAGTGTCGACGCATCGGAGGGCAGACCCATCAGCGTGCCGGCCGGCATCGGGACGAGACGGCCGCCGGTGAGGATGGCGGGACCGAGGGTCCCGGGATGCCGCAGTTCGTGTGTCAGACCGAGTTCGGCGACGAGCTCCGAGGCCTCCGGGCGCCTGCCGATGAACGCCTCGGCACCGAGCTCCATGGGGCCGGACGGGAAGTCGGCCGTATCCAGGCAGCCACCGGGCACCGGCGACGCCTCGAACACCGTGACCCGGGCGCCCGGGAGGTCCCGGGACAGTTGATAGGCGGCCGTCAGCCCACTGAGGCCGCCACCCACCACGGCGACGCGTGGGGCCGCCATTACTCGGCGGTCAGCTCGTGGACGAGCTCCACGACGTGGGTCACCGCCGTCGGGTCCGTGCTCGGTAGGACCCCGTGTCCGAGGTTGAACACGTGGCCGCGTGCGCCGGCCTCCCGCGCACGTCGTCCCTCGGCCACGATGCGCGTGACCTCGGCGTCGAGGGCGGAGCGATCGGCGAACAGCATCGCCGGGTCGAGGTTTCCCTGGAGGACCTTGCCCGGCACGCGGGTGGCGGCGTCATCGAGCGGGATCCGCCAGTCCACGCCCACGACCTCCGGGCCCGCCTCGCCCATAGCGCCGAGCAGTTCGCCGGTGCCCACGCCGAAGTGGGTGCGCGGGACGCTCGAGACCACGTCATCGGCGAAGATCCGGGTGGAGTGCGGCAGCACCAGTGAACGGTAGTCGCGCTGCGTGAGCGCACCGGCCCAGGAGTCGAACAGCTGGACCGCGTCCACGCCGGCGCCCACCTGGGCACGCAGGAAGACCGTCGTGAGGTCGGCGATCCTGGACATGAGATCGTTCCAGAGGTCCGGACGCGAGTACATGAGCGACTTGGTGTGCTCGTGGTTACGGCTCGGCCCCCCTTCGATCAGGTAGGACGCGAGCGTGAACGGGGCGCCGGCGAACCCGATGAGCGCGACACCCGGGTCCAACTCGCCGATGATGAGGCGGACCGCCTCCTCGATCTTCTCCAGCCGGTCCGGGGTCAGTTCGGGGAACGCCGCGATGCCCGCCTCGTCGCGGATCGGCTCCGCCACCACCGGGCCCACGCCCGGGACGATGTCGATGTCCACACCGGCCGCGGCGAGCGGAATCACGATGTCGGAGAAGAAGATCGCGGCGTCCACGCCGTGACGACGCACCGGCTGGAGCGTGATCTCACACGTCATCGCCGGATCGAAGCACGCCTCGAGCATGCTCGAGGTGCCGCGCACCTGCTTGTACTCGGGCAGCGATCGCCCCGCCTGGCGCATGAACCACACCGGCGTGTGGGGGCCGCCCTTGCCGGTCACCTCGTCGAGATAGGGGCCGGTCCCCGGGCGGCGGCCGATGGTCGCGGCGCTGGTCGGGGCGTCGCCAGAGGGAGAGGTCGAGGGCATATCGGATTTCAACACGCCCTCCATGGTCCCATGAATGGGCCGAGGAGGGCGGCCAGCCCACCCCGATGGCTGACGGCGCGCCTCCGGAGCACGCCGCCGGGCGGTGACTAGCGTGACGCCCTGTGAGTACATCGGTCAATGACGGCGAGCCGGAGGTCTTCCAGGAGGCGGTCGAGTCCCTGTCGCGGCTCGAGGTGCGCCCCGAGATCTCGGTCGGGCCGATCCGCCCCCCTCAGCGGCTGGCGCCGTACAGCCACGCACTGGGCGTCGAGATCATCCCGCCCTCCGGAGACGACGTCCCGGAGTTCTCCGACGGTGACGCGTTCGGCCGTCTGATCCTCCTCCACGACCCGTCCGGCGACGACGCCTGGAACGGCACCCTCCGGCTGGTGGCCTACATCCAGGCCGACATGGAGGCCGCGCTCGCCGGGGACCCGCTCCTGCCGCAGGTCGCATGGAGCTGGCTGACCGAGGCGCTCGACGAGGAGGCGGGACCGTATACGGCGCTGGGCGGTACCGTCACCAGCACCGCGTCGGTCCGCTACGGCGATATCGCGGGCCCTCCCCAGGCACACCAGCTGGAACTCCGGGCCTCGTGGACGGCGCTCGAAGCAGACCTCACCGGCCATGCGTCCGCCTTCTGCAAGACTCTGGCCCTCGCAGCCGGTCTGCCTCCCGTCGGCGTGACGTCGCTGCATCGTCGCGCGTGAGTGTCCGCCGCAGGGGTGAGACCCCGCCGGGAGCGGCGCCGCCGCCGGCCGAGTACGAGTTCGTCGACGACGACGCGGGACTCGATGTGGTCGCGGGGGCGCTGAGTGCGTCGTCCGGCCCGGTGGCGGTGGACGTCGAACGGGCCTCCGGGATCAGATACCCCGAACGCGCGTTCCTGCTCCAACTCCGACCCGCCGACGGGCCCGCACTCCTCGTCGACCCCGAGACCCCGGGCCGCACCGTCGGTCCGCTCGCCGATCTCCTGTCCGACCGCCCGCTGTTGCTGCACGCGGCGAGCCAGGATCTGCCCTCTCTGCGCGAGCTCGGGATCATCCCCTCGTCGTTGGCCGACACCGAGCTCGCCGGGCGTTTCCTCGGAACCGAGCGGGTCAACCTCGGCGCGATGATCTCCGAACATCTCGGCATCGGTCTGGCCAAGGCACATTCGGCCGCCGACTGGTCCCGTCGACCACTTCCCGCGTCCTGGCTCGACTACGCGGCCTACGACGTGCTCTTCCTCCACGAACTGGCGGACGCAGTCCTGCCACGTCTCGATGATCTCGGTCGGCGCGACTGGTACGAGGCGGAGTGCCGCTATCTCGTCGAATCCGAACCTGCACCCGCCGCACCCGAGCCGTGGCGTCGCCTGTCGCGGCTCACCTCGCTCCGGGATGTGCGCCAGCTCGCGCGGGCGCGGGAGCTGTGGATGGCTCGGGACCGCATCGCCGAGGACCGGGACATCGCCCCCAAGCGACTCCTACCCGACGCCGCGATCGTCGAGGCCGCGCGCATCGGCCCGGCCGGCAGATCAGCTCTGCTCGCGATCGACGGTTTCGACGGGCCACACCGTCGGAGGATGGCCGGTGACTGGCTGGAGGCCCTCGAATGGGCCGAGGGGCTCGGTCGTGCGGACCTCCCGACCCGTCAGGGACCCCGCGGCGAGCACCCGCCCCACGCGTCCTGGAAGCGTAACGAACCGGAGGCCGCCACTCTGCTCGAGCTGGCCCGCGCCCGGATCGGTGAACTCGGCGACGAGCTCGGACTGGAGGCCGGCCTGCTGTTGAAGCCCGCCACGCTGCGACTGTGGGTGTGGCGGGCCGCCACCACTCGTCCCGGGGACGACGGCGAGCTACTGGACGAGGTCCTCCGGGGCGAGGAGGCCCGGGACTGGCAGCGCGTACTCACCTCCGCGCCCCTGCTCGAGGCTGTTCGGGAGTTCCGGGCGACGAGCTGACCCGCTCGGCGCCGCGAGCTCACACGACGTGGAGCGGCTCGCCCTCGGTCAGTCGGCGAGTCGCGCCCGGATCGAGGCCGCGATCCCCTCACCGGTGAGCCCGGCGTCGGTCAGGATCTCTCCCCGCGACGCGTGGTCCAGGAACTCCTGCGACAGCCCCAGCGACATCCGGTCGCCCCGGACGCCGGCTGAGTCCAGCCGCGCACAGACCGCGGACCCGACCCCACCGTGGAGACCGTTGTCCTCGACCGTGACGACCAGGCGGCGGCCCCGGGTGGACCCGACGAGCGAGTCGGAGACCGGGTAGACCCAGCGCGGGTCGACCACGTCCACGCCCAGACCGTCCGACTCGAGCTCGCGCGCCGCAGCGATGGCCGGGGCGACCATCGAGCCCACAGCCACGATCAACACATCCGACGAGCCCGGACCGTGGACACGGTCCACGCCGTCCTCCGAGGTCTCCAGCGCCGGGATGGACTCCCCGACCGAGCCCTTCGGGAAGCGCACGACCGTCGGCCCATCGGTGACGTCCACCGCCTCACGCAGTTCCTGGCGCAGCGTCACGTCGTCGCGCGGCGCGGCCACCCTGATGCCCGGCACGATCCCGGTCAGGGACAGGTCCCACATCCCGTTGTGGCTCGCGCCGTCCGGCCCCGTCACGCCCGAACGGTCGAGGACCAGGGTCACCGGCTGTCCGAGCAGGGCGACATCCATGAGCAACTGGTCGAAGGCCCGGTTGAGGAAGGTCGAGTAGACGGCGACGACGGGGTGCAGCCCGCCGAGCGCCAGGCCGGCGGCGGACGCCACCGCATGCTGCTCCGCGATTCCGACGTCGTACATCCGGTCCGGGAAGCGGTCGCCGAAGGCGGTCAGCCCGGTGGGCCCCGCCATGGCGGCCGTGATGGCCACGACGTCCTCCCGTTCCGCGCCGATGGCACAGAGCTCGTCGGAGAACACCGAGGTCCAATCGACGGAGGACGAGGTGGACAGCGGCTTGCCGGTCTCGGGGTCGATGACCCCGGTGGCGTGCATCTGGTCGGCTTCGTTGTTCTCGGCGTGCACGTAGCCCATGCCCTTGCGGGTCACCGCGTGCACGATCACCGGGCCGCCGAAGTCCTTCGCCAGTCGGAGCGCGGCCTCGGTGGCGGCCAGATTGTGGCCGTCGACCGGGCCGATGTACTTGATCCCGAGGTCGGCGAACAACTCCTGGGGTGAGACCGCGTCCTTGAGGCCGGCCTTGATGCCGTGGAGCACGGAGTACACGGCCTTGCCCAGGAGACCCTTCCGAGAGGTCAACGCCGTCTTGGTGCGGTCCATCGCCTTCTCATAGGCGGGCTGCAGTCGCAGGGCGCCCAGCCGATCGGCGATCCCGCCGATGGTCGGCGAGTACGAGCGGCCGTTGTCGTTCACCACGATCACCAGGGGACGGTCCTTCGCGGCGGCGATGTTGTTCAGCGCCTCCCAGGCCATCCCGCCGGTCATCGCGCCGTCGCCGATCACGGCGACGACCGTCCGGTCCGAGTGGCCGCGCAGGGCGAAAGCCTTGGCGAGGCCGTCCGCGTACGACAACGACGCGGTGGCGTGCGAGGACTCCACGATGTCGTGTGGGCTCTCGGCGCGGCACGGGTAGCCCGAGAGACCGTCCCGCGTGCGCAGTCCGTCGAACCGGTCCTTGCGGCCGGTGAGCATCTTGTGGACGTAGGACTGGTGGCCGGTGTCGAACACGATCGGGTCCCGCGGTGAATCGAACACGCGGTGCAACGCGACGGTGAGTTCGACGACGCCGAGGTTCGGGCCGAGATGCCCACCCGTCGCCGCGACCTTGCGAATGAGGAACTCTCGGATCTCGCCGCACAGACGGCTCAGCTGGTCGGGACCCAGGCCCCGCAGATCGGACGGGCCGTCCACCTCATCGAGCACGCTCATTGCTGTCGACCGCCCCTTTCCTGACCTTCACCCCGCTGGGTCGAACGGCCAGTCTACGGGCTGCTGACGCGGGAGCCCTCCCGTGGGCGGCAGTCTGAGGCCCTCATCACCTACGACGATCAGTTCCGGCCGGGCGCGTCCAGCACCGCGATCCCCTCGACGTGGTGGGTCCCCGGGAACGCCGCCACCCCACGGAACTCGCGCAGCGACCACCCGGCGGAGACGAGAACCCCCACATCACGCGCGAGACTGGCCGGGTCGCAGCCGACGTGGACGACCCGCGACCTCGCGGTCCGGGCCACCTTCTCCATCACCGGGATGCCGGCGCCGCCCCGCGGCGGGTCGAGGATCACGACGTCAGGCCGTCCGAACGGATCGGTCTCGTCGCCCGGCTCGAGGAAGGTCTCGACCCGCGAACGCACGGTGCGGATCCCTCCGTCGGCACCGAGCGCCGCCTCCGCCGCGCCGAGCGCATCCGGCGCGGATTCGACGACCGTGATCCGGGCGCCCGGCGCGGCATCCAGGGTGGCCGCCGCGAAGACTCCGGCGCCGCCGTACAGGTCCCACACCACCGGGGCCCCCGTCACCCCGGGCGCGCCTGCCACGGCCGCACGGACGACGTCGCTGTAGTGGGTGGCCGCGGACCGGTGGGCCTGCCAGAACGCGTCCACCGGCAGGTGCCACCGACGTTCCCCTACACGCCGGACCATCGTCGGCCCACCGACCACGTGCTCCCAGCCCCGGCCACGCGCCTGGCGGGCCCGTGCTCTCGTCGCCGCGGAACGGGCCGCGTTGCGCCCCCGTCCGCGGGGCCGGTCCTCCGTTACAGCTCGATGGGCCACATGGATCGCACCCTCGTCGTCCAGGACACCCAGTATCTCGCGATCCGGGCCGATACCCGCCGAGAGCACCGCGTCGAGCAGACGTGGATCCGACTGGCTGCAGGGCTTCGTGATCACGTCCCGGGAGCGGGCGCGGCGCACTCCGGGGCGCCCAGCGGCGTCCGTCACCCACCGTGCGGTCGTGCGCCACCCCGTCGTGGCGGGGTCGCCGGCGGGGAGATCGACAGGAACCGGCGAGTGCGGGATCCCGATACGGCCGATCCGGGCCGCCTGCTCCGCGAGGACCCGACCCGCCAGGTCTCGGGCTGCGGGGCCGTCGATATAACTCCAGTCACAGCACCCCGCGCCGGCCGCAGCCGCCTCACACACAGGCCGCACCCTGTCCGGGGACGGTTCCAGCACCTCGCGAACGGTCCCCCGGCAGAAGCCCTTACCCGGGTCGTCGTCGACGACGACCTCCACCAGCTCGGCGGTGAGCGCACCCCGACAGAAGATCACGCGACCGGAGTGTCGCGCGACGAACTCCCCGCCGTGCGCCGGCCCCTCCACCCGCACCCGGAGAACCTGGCCGGTCCAGTCGATCGATTCCCTGACAGTCATTGCGCCTCCGGTTCACGCCAGCGTCCGACGATCGGCTCGTCTCGGGCCTGCTCCGCGCGGCCGTCTGACGAGGACAACTGCCACGGCACGCTGGTCACCATGACACCTCGCTCGTAGAGCAGGCGGGATTTGAGCCGCAGCGCGCTCTGGTTGTGGAGGAACTGCTCCCACCAGTGCCCGACGACGTACTCGGGGATGTAGACGATCACCACGTCCCGCGGTCGCTGCTCCCGTAGTCTCGTCACATAGTCCACCACGGGCCGGTTGATCTCGCGGTACGGGGACTCGACGACCTTGAGCGGCACCTGGATCCCCCGGTCCTCCCACTCGCGCACCAACGCTCGCGTATCGGCGGTGTCGATGTTGACCGTGAGCGCCTCGATGGTGTCCGGCCGGGTCGCCCGGGCGTAGGCCAGTGCCCGTAGCGTCGGCAGGTGCAGCTTGGACACCAGGACCAGACAGTGGGTCCGGCTGGGCAGTACGACCTCCCACGACGAGTCGTCCAGCTCCCGCGCAACGGAGTCGTAGTGTCGGCGGATGAGTTTCATCACCACGAACAGACCCACCATCCCCAGCACGGCGATATAGGCCCCGGACAGGAACTTGGTGGCCATGACGATCACCAGGACGCTCGCCGTCAACACCATCCCGGTCGCGTTCACGATCCGAGCGCGCCTGACCCCCCTGCGCACCGCAGCGTCCTCCTCGTGGCCGAGACGCCGGTTCCAGTGCCGGATCATCCCCCACTGGCCCAGTGTGAACGCGACGAAGACCCCGACGATGTAGAGCTGGATCAGCTCCGTGACCTGCGCGTCGAAGACGATCACCAGTGCCGCGGCGGCCACGGCGAGCAGCACGATGCCGTTGGAGAACGCGAGCCGGTCGCCACGGGTCGCGAGCTGGCGGGGCAGGTACTTGTCCCGCGCAAGCACCGAAGCCAGCATCGGGAAACCGTTGAAGGCCGTGTTCGCGGCGAGCACGAGGATGAGCCCGGTGGCGCCCATGATCACGTAGAAGACCAGCGGAACGCCGGCGAAAACGGGCTCGGAGAGCTGCGCGATCATCGTCTTCTGCCGGTAGCCCTCAGGTGCGCCGAGCAGTTGGGCGCCGGGATTCTCGGCGATCTTCACGTCGAGGCGGCGGGCGAGTTCGATCAGACCCAGCAGGAACGAGACCGCGAGCACCCCGAGCATGCCCAGGGTCGCGGCGGCGTTGCGGGCGCGCGGCTTGCGGAACGCTGGTACGCCGTTGTGGATGGCCTCGACCCCGGTCAGGGCCGCACATCCGGACGCGAACGACTTCGCCACGATGAACACCAGCGCCAGCCCGGTGATCGACAGGCCGTCCGGCGTGACGAGCGTGAAACCCGCGGACTCGGCGTTCAGATCCCGCCCGAGTACTTCGACCTGGAACAGGCCCCACGCCACCAGACCGGTCATCGCCGCCATGAACGTGTACACCGGGATGGCGAACATCGCGCCCGATTCGCGAACCCCCCGCAGGTTCACGGCCGCCAGTCCCGTGATCGCCAGGACCGCGAAGAGCACCTCATGATCGTGGACGAACGGTATCGCCGAGCCGATGTTCTCGGCGGCCGCGGCGATCGACACCGCCACCGTCAGCACATAGTCGATCAACAGCGCGGCCCCCACGCCGAGGCCGGCGTTGGGCCCGAGATTGACCGTCGCGACCTCGTAGTCGCCACCACCCGAGGGATACGCCCGGACGTTCTGCCGGTAACAGGCGATGACGACGACCATGACGATCGCGACCGCCAGCCCGACCCACGGGGTGAACGCGAGCGCGGACATCCCGCCCATCGAGAGCACGAGGAAGATCTCCTGCGGCGCGTATGCCACGGACGACAGCGCGTCGGAGGCGAACACCGGCAGGGCTATCCGTTTACGCAGGCGGGTGGCCCCGATCGTGTCGCTGCGGAACGGACGACCCACGAGCAGCCGCTTGGCTCCCACGGAGACCTTGGAGATCCTGGACACCGACACATCGTATGACCCGCACGCCATCTCGGACAGCACCGCAGGCGGGCAAGTAGCGTAACCGGATGGACGCACGCGGTGTGCGCCGTGAGGAGTGAGACCGCCATGAAGGTCGTCATCATGGGGTGCGGGCGCGTCGGCGCGGCGCTCGCGACCGAGTTGGACGCCGCCGGGCACGACGTGGTGGTGATCGACCACGAGCCGCGGGCTTTCGGCCGCCTGTCCGAGGACTTCACCGGTCGAACCGTGACCGGCACGGGCTTCGACAGGGACGTGTTGGAGGGCGCGGGTATCCGCGACGCTCATGCCTTCGCCGCGGTGTCATCGGGCGACAACTCCAACATCATCGCGGCGCGCGTGGCACGCGAGACGTTCGGGCTCGACCGGGTCATCGCTCGGATCTATGACGCCGGGCGCGCCGAGGTCTACGAGCGCCTCGGTATACCCACCGTCGCCACCGTCCCGTGGGCGACCGGCCGGCTGGTGCGGTTCATCACCGCGGGATCCAGCCCGGTGCTCTGGCGGGACCAGACCGACTCGGTGTCACTCGTGGCGATCGATGCGCCGAAGGAGTGGGTCGGGGCGCCGCTCGACGCGCTCGCCCGCGCGGCGGGTGGACGGGCCGTGACCCTCACCCGCTTCGGCGAAGGCCGTCTACCGAACGCGGACACCCTCGTCCAGGCCCAGGACATCGTGCACCTCGCGGTCCCCTCCGCCACGGTCGCCGAACTCGACGAAGTGCTGAGACGAGGTCCCGCCGATGTCTGAGAACCAGATCCCCGACTACGCGGACGGGACCGGACTGCTCGACGAGTCGCCGATCCCGCCCGCCCGTCCCGCGATCATGACGGTGGTCGTGGCCGGCGCCGGCGTCGTGGGCCGATCGATCGCGCGGGAACTGCTCGCCAGCGGCCACCACGTGATCCTCGTCGACAAGGACGCCTCGGTGTTCGAGGCCGATCCGGTCGACGGTGCTGATCTCCACACCGGGGACGCCTGCGAGCTCAGTTTTCTGTCCCGTCTGGGAGTCGAGGACGCGGATGTGGTGGTCGCGGCGACCGGGGACGACAAGGCCAACCTGGTGGTGAGCCTGCTCGCCACTACCGAGTTCGCCGTTTCCCGGGTCGTCGCCCGGGTCAACAACCCCCGTAACGAGTGGCTCTTCGACGAACGCTGGGGTGTGGACGTCGCCGTGTCCACCCCGCGGCTCATCGTGTCGATGGTCGAGGAGGCGGTCTCCGTCGGCGACGTCGTCCGTCTGATGACGTTGCGCCGCGGTGGGGCGAATCTCATCAGCGTCACGCTCCCCGAGCAGACGCCGCTGGCCGGCCGGCCGGTCAACCGCGTGCGGTTCCCCCGCGATGCCGCGCTGGTCGCGATCCTGCGCGGCGGGCGTGTGATCGTCCCCGCCCCGGACGTACCGTTCGAACCCGGTGACGAGCTGCTCGTGGTGGCACCCGAGGAGGTCGAGCCCGAGCTCAGCGACGTGGTGCTCCGGGGCTGACGGTCACCGCGATCTCACGACCGTATCCCCAGCCCGGGGCGAGCGGGAGGCTGTCACCGCTCCAGAAGCGGCCGGGGTCGTACCAGCTGGTGTCCCCCGCCGGCAGCAGGATCCCCATCTCCTCCAGCGTGGCTCCGACGACCTCGGCACAGTACGCCGCCTCGAGACGTCGGGCCGGCCCCCGCGCGAAAGCGGGCCCGCGTGCCCCGGCCCCGTCTGCTTCCGCGGGCACGGCGGAGGCAGCCGCCTGTGTCCGCGAACGCCGAAACTCCGGCAGCGGAGAACAGCCCCGGCGACCGTCGGGACTGCCTGCGTCGGCGTCGTCCCTCTCTCCGGGTTTCCTCCCGCCTTGTTCGGCGCGGCCGCCAACCCCCTCCTCGGCGCCGACGTCCCCGCTCCTCCCGGCTGCCCACCTGCCCCGTGCCCATCGCGCGGCAAGGCGTCCTGTCGACGGAAAAGACACGCCGTTCAGCCGGGCGATCGACTCGAGCAACGCGTCCTCCTGCCCGGGGCCGACCTCCGGACTGATCTGCCGGAACCACGCCCGCTGACCGTACGGGCCGGCCCACTGGCGAACCGCGGCCTCGAGGTCGTGCAGCTGAACACCCCGCTGGCGACGCCCCGTCCACACATCGGGCAGCGCCCGGCCCATCTCCGCGTGCCACATCAGGGGCGGCATGTCCTCCAGCACCACCGCGATCCCGACGTGGTTCACAGGCGCGTTGGTCAGTGTCTGGATGAGCCTGTCGGCGGTCGAGCGGCCACGGAACACCCACAGGTCCCCGGTCCTCGTCCGTTCGGTGGCGGCCGCCAGGGGCACGGTGTCGACGGTCATGATGAGATCCTGCCAGGCGGTTGCCATCCTCCGCCTACAGTTGTCGCATGGCTCCTCGTGGACGGCAGTGGCTCAAGGTGGTCGGCGCGGCGGGCATGGCCGGAGTCGCCGCAACCGGAATCCTCGCGGCACGCTCCGAACGGCGGCGTCGCGCCTACGAGCCGGACGAGATCCGCGAACGGCTCCACGAACGCTACGCACGGGTTCAATCCCGCCGGGAGAGCGGCGCCGACTGACCACCGCGCGAGGGGCTATATCCTTGCGGGCACCATGTCCTCGTCTTCCGCGCCCTCCCCTGAGCTCCGCCGGGCCCGCCACGAGCTGCTCGTCCGCCTCGACGAGGTCGGCACCCTCGACGCCCACCGGCTCCGGCCCCGGATCCGGCGGGCCCGCGCAGACCAACTGGACGAGCTCTCCGAGCGCGTCGACAAGGCAGCCGAGTGGCTCCGGCGTCGGGCTGACTCGATCCCGATCCCCGAGTACCCCGGGCAGCTGCCGGTCAGCACGCGCAAGGACGAGATCGCAGAGGCCATCCGCGGCAACCAGGTGGTGGTGATCGCCGGCGAGACCGGCTCGGGTAAGACCACGCAGATCCCCAAAATCTGCCTCGAACTGGGCCGCGGTGTCCGCGGGATGATCGGTCACACACAGCCGCGCCGGCTCGCCGCCCGGTCGGTCGCCGAGCGCATCGCCGAGGAGCTGGGTGTGCAGATCGGCGGTCTCGTCGGCTCCGCTGTGCGCTTCGACGACCGCACGAGCCCGGAAACCGCGGTCAAGCTGATGACCGACGGCGTGCTGCTCGCCGAGATCCGCCGCGACCGGCTGTTGCGCGCCTACGACACGATCATCATCGACGAGGCGCACGAGCGCAGCCTCAACATCGACTTCCTGCTCGGCTACCTCAAGCAGATCCTGCCGAAGCGCCCCGACCTCAAGCTCATCATCACCTCCGCGACGATCGACCCCGAGCGGTTCGCCCGCCATTTCGCCGACGCCGGGGGTCGGCCCGCGCCGGTCATCGAGGTCTCCGGCCGTACCTACCCCGTCGAGATCCGCTACCGCCCTCTACAGGTGGAGCAGGGCGACAGGGTGATCGATCTCGACCCACTGGACGGGCTGGCTGACGCGGTCTCCGAACTGCTCCGGGAGGACGACGGCGACGTCCTGGTGTTCCTCTCCGGCGAGCGCGAGATCCGCGACGCCGAGGAGGTGCTGCGCGGACGTCGGTTCAAGAACACCGAGATCTTCCCGCTGTTCGCCCGACTCACCGCGGCCGAGCAGCAGAAGGCCTTCCGCGCCCATTCGACGCGCCGGGTGGTGCTCTCGACCAACATCGCCGAGACATCCGTCACCGTGCCGGGCATCCGCTACGTCGTGGACACAGGCCTGGCCAGGATCTCCCGCTACTCCACCCGCACCAAAGTCCAGCGGCTGCCCATCGAGCCGGTATCGCAGGCCTCCGCCGCACAGCGCGCCGGTCGCTGTGGCCGTGTCGCGGACGGGATCTGCATCCGCATGTACTCGGAAGACGACTTCGAATCCCGGCCCGAGTTCACCGACCCGGAGATCCTCCGGACCAACCTGGCGTCGGTGATCCTGTCCATGGCCGACCTCGACCTGGGGCCGGTGGATGACTTCCCGTTCGTGGAGCCACCGGACCGCAGGTCCGTCCGGGACGGGATGACGCTGCTCACCGAACTGGGCGCCCTACGCATCGACGACGACGAGCGGCCTCATCTGACGAAGCTCGGCCGCGAGATGGCGGTCCTCCCGCTCGATCCGCGCCTGGCCAGGATGGTCGTGGAAGGCCACCGGAACGGGTCTCTCGGCGACATCCTCGTCGTGGTGGCGGCGCTCACGGTACAGGACGTGCGCGAGAGACCGGCCGAGGAACGGGACAAGGCGGATCAGTTGCACCGCCGGTTCGCGGACAAGAGCTCGGACTTCCTCGGCTACCTCAATCTGTGGCGCTACATCACCGAGCAGCGGCGCGAGCTGTCCGGCAGTGCGTTCCGCAGGATGTGCAAGGCCGAGTACCTACACTGGCTGCGCATCCGTGAGTGGCAGGACCTCACCGCCCAACTGCGGAGCATGTGCCGAGAACAGGGCTGGCACCCGCCGTCCGAGCACGCCGTCGAGGACGATCTCCACAAGGCGATCCTGGCGGGACTACTCACCAATGTGGGAGTGCGCGACGAGGACACACGCGAGTTCCGCGGCACCCGCGGGATCCGGTTCCAGGTGTTCCCGGGCTCGGACCTGGCCAGGAAGCCCCCCCGCTGGGTGATGGCATCCGAACTGGTCGAGACCTCTCGGCTCTGGGCGCGAGATGTGGCGCGAATCGATCCGGCATGGATCGAGCAGTTGGGAGAGCACCTGGTGCGCTCGCAGTACTCCGAACCCCACTGGTCCGACGCCCAGGGCGCCGCCATGGCATACGAGAAGGTACTCCTGCTCGGCTTAACGGTAGTAGAGGCGCGGCGGATCCTGCTCTCGCGGGTCGATGCACCGTTGGCGCGGGAGATGTTCGTGCGCCACGGGATCGTCGAGGGCAGATGGACGACGCGGGTCCCGGCGATCATCGACAACGCACGGGCTGTCGAGCAGGCCCGCGAGCTGGAAACCCGTAGCCGTCGGCGTGACCTCGTGATCGACGACGAGGCGCTGGCCGGGTTCTACCTCGAGCGCCTTCCCGCGGACATCACCTCCGGTCGGCACCTCGAATCATGGTGGAAGAAGAAGGGCCACCGCGATCCCGCTGCGCTGCGCCTGACCGACGAGGACATCCGCACCGCGGAGAAGGCGCCGGATGCCGCCGCCTTTCCGCCGTTCTGGCAACAGGGTGAACGTCGCTTCGAACTGCACTACGAGTTCGAACCCGGTGGCGCCGCGGACGGGATCACCATCCGTATCCCGCTCCCGCAGCTCAGTTCCGTGACCGCAGCGGGGTTCGAGTGGCTCGTCCCGGGGTTGCGCGAGGAACTCTACACCGAGATGCTGCGGACGCTGCCCAAGTACCTACGGCGGATGTGTTCGCCACCGGCCGAGTACGCCGGTCTGCTGCTCGCCGATGTGAAACCTCGCTCGGCCCCTCTGCCCGTCGCGTTGGCGGAGGCGCTGTCGACCCGGATCGGGACCACCGTGGATCCGAGAGAGTTCCGACCGGAGCAGTTACCTGATCATCTGCGTGTCAGGTTCGAGGTCGTCGACGGCGACACGGTGGTCGACGCGGGGACCGACCTCAGAGCACTGCGTTCCAGACTCACCGACAAAGTCCGTTCCACCCTCAATCGACGGCTGATCCCCGACGACGGGCCGCACCGCGAATGGACTGCCGACACGATCGGTGATCTGCCTCGCTCGGTGACGGGGTCGGTGGACGGCGTCGAGGTGACCGTCTATCCCGCCCTGCGGATCACGACAGACGGCATCCACCGGGTCGCGTGCACCACCGAGGAAGAGCGCCGGGCGACCCAGACCAAGGCCGTCCTGTCCTTGATGACCGCTGATCTCGTCGCACCGTCGTCGATCCTCCGGGGGCGCCCGGTCGAGCAACGTCTCGCCCTCAGCCAGTATCCGTACGGCGGCATCGATGCTCTGGTCTCGGATGCCTCTCTCGCCGTGTGCGCCAGACTGCTCGCGAGCCGACAGGGCGCGCCGGTACTCGAGGCCGCTGATTTCCTGGAACTACGTGCCACCGCGCGGGCCGAGGTGCCGGGGGCTGTCGCCACCTCCATCTCGACCGTCGTGACAGCGTTGGTCCGGGCTCAGCAGGTCTCGGCACGCCTGGCGGAGTCCCCGCCCACGCTCGCTGACACTGTTCGTCCCTCCCTGGAGTACCTGACCGGAAAAGGGTTCCTGGCCCGGCATCCCGCGTCCGTGCTGCCGCATCTGGAGCGCCATGTCCGAGCCGTGTCGATGCGCCTGGATCTGGCGGAGAAGGCGCCGGGGCGCCACGCCGAACTGTCGGCACGGGTTGCCCGCTCGGAATCCACGGTCGAGGAGGCATGTGCTGTGCTTCGCGCGCGGCCGGGCGGCGCCAGAGCGATCCGTGACCTGCGGTGGATGCTGGCGGAATACCGGGTCGGGCTGTTCGCGCAGTCGCTCGGTACGGCCCAGTCGGTATCGCCGGAGCGGATCGACAAGGCTGTCCGTACCGCACTGTCCCAGAAGTCCTCGCGTTGAGCCGGCCGGCTACCGAGTGTCGCGGCGCTCTTTGAGAGCGATGATCTCTCGTTCGAAATCGTCCGCCGAACTGAACTGCTTGTATACGGAGGCGAACCTCAGATACGCGACTTCGTCCAAGTCCTGCAGCGGCCCCAGGATGGCGAGTCCGATCTCGTGCGCAGGGACCTCGGAGGCGCCTCGTGCGCGGACCGCGTCCTCGACCTGCTGCGCGAGCCTGCGGAGTGCGGCTTCCTCCACAGACCTCCCCTGGCATGCACGGCGCACGCCTCTGACCACTTTGTCGCGGCTGAAGGACTCGGTCACTCCATTGCGTTTGAGGACCGTCAGCAGAGGCGTCTCGAGAGTGGTGAACCTGTGCCCGCATTCCGAACACTCGCGACGGCGTCTGATCGCCTGCCCCTCGTCGACGGACCGGGAATCGATCACCCGGGAGTCCTCGTTGTGGCACGTCGGGCAGTACATTCCCGTTCCGCCCTTCATTGACCGGATCTCACGCCCTCAGGTGAACTGCTCACCGGGACGGAGACGGACCATGTGCCGTCTCTACTCCAGTCTAAGAGGCCGACCACCCGATCACGCGTAGGCGGGCCCGCCGAGGAAGGCCAGCGCCAGGAGCATCGCGATCCCGAAAAGGACTCCACAGACGACCAGCGCCCACGTCGGCACGTCATCCACCACTCCCACGGGCGCCGTCGCCGGCGCCTGCACGTTGCACGCGCGCACAGACCCCGCCGATCGGACCACGATCCGACGACCGGGCACGACCGGGGCAGCAGAAGTCGAACGACCGCTCGCCGGCGATCGGTCGAATGCCACACCCCGGCGCTGCACTGACTTGCGTGCCGATACCGGCCGCGCGCGATCCGTGCTCACAGCCCCACCGGCACGTCGGCCCTTCGAACGGACCACCGGCCGGGTGCGTGAGGCGCCGGACGGCAGAGCCGACGCCGGCCGCCCGCCCCGGCCCCCCGAGTCCCGGACCGAGACGACGCCGTGTTCCCCTGCGCAGACCTCGGTCCAGCTCCGCGTGAGGTGCGCGTGCGACTGAAGCTCCTGAACGGACATGGCCACTCCCTACTCGACAGACTGTGCGACACGGAATCGCACGCTTGTGTGTGTTGCCCGAAACACCTGTTCGAACTCGAACACTGCCTAGAGTTGTATCACGCGACTCCGACAGAGTCACCACCCGAGCGCGAATTTCTTCGAACAGGTGTGTGGCGCTTCGTTCCCGGCCCGTCTAGGGTGTAGACAAAGAGAGACGTCGAACATCCATTCGCCGAAGGGACATCGCGATGCCGAAACCGGACTTCGAGGCGCTCACGCCTCGTCAGAAGAGCGTGTTGCTACATATCCACGACACGGTGAAAGACCGTGGATATCCGCCCAGCATCCGGGAGATCGGCGATGCGGTGGGACTGCAGTCCACCTCCTCCGTCGCGCATCAGCTCCGGACCCTCGAGAAGAAGGGCTTCCTGACCCGGGATCCCCACAAGCCGCGGGCGGTCGACGTGCATGGCGTCCCGGGCCAGAAGTCGCGGGGTCGGCGCGCACCCACCCCGCCTCAGGGGCGCCCGTCCGGGGCAACGGAAGCGGTCTATGTTCCCGTGCTGGGGCGCATCGCCGCCGGGGGGCCGATTCTGGCTGAACAGGCGGTCGACGAAGTGTTCCCGCTACCTGCGGACCTGGTGGGGTCGGGGGAGTTGTTCATGCTCAAGGTGGTCGGCGAGTCGATGATCGACGCCGCGATCTGTGACGGCGACTATGTGGTGGTCCGTCAGCAGAACGTGGCCGACAACGGCGAGATCGTGGCCGCGATGATCGACGGGGAGGCCACGGTCAAGACCTTCCGTAAGGACGAGACGGGCGTCTGGCTACTTCCCCATAATCCCGCGTTCAGCCCCATTCCCGGCGAGCATGCGACGGTGCTCGGCAAGGTTGTCACGGTCTTCCGCAAGATGTGACGTTCACGAGAAGTCCCCAGTCCGGCCCGCGCCGCCTGCTCCCGGAACCCGGGCTCAGGCGGCGCCGCCGTGTGTGCCGTCGGCCAGGAACTCGGACACCTCGCCGGCCACCGACTGGGGCAGCCGCACCGTGATCCTCGTGCCCTCCTGCGTGTGCGCCTCAGCGAGAACCGCGCCCTCCGCGTGCACCCGGGAGATCACCTCACCCCGCCGGTAGGGCACGAGTAGCGTGACCTCAGTGTCACCGGAGGCAATGATGTCCATGATCGCCTCGAGGAGCTCGTCCATCCCCTCCCCCGTCGCGGCGGACACGAACACGCCGTCCGGAACCGCGTGATGCAGCTCGGTCAGCACCAACGGGTCTGCCGCATCGATCTTGTTGATCACGACCAACTCACGGGGCCGCTCGGCGCCCTGCTCCTCGACGACGTCGTTGATCACCCTGCGCACCGCTTCGATCTGGTGCAGCGGCATCGGATCCGAGCCATCGACCACGTGCAGGAGCAGTTCCGAATCGACGACCTCTTCCAGAGTCGATCGGAATGCCTCAACGAGTTGCGTGGGAAGGTGTCGGACGAAGCCCACGGTGTCGGTGAACACGACCGTTCGCCCGTCCGGGAGATCTGCACGCCGGGTCGTGGGGTCCAGGGTGGCGAACAGCGCGTTCTGAACGAGCACCCCGGCTCCGGTGATCCGGTTCAGGAGACTCGATTTACCGGCGTTCGTGTACCCGGCGATCGCGATCGACGGCACCGGGGTGGCACGACGGCGGTGACGCTTGGTGTCGCGAGCCTGCTTCATACCCTTGATCTCGCGTCGCAGCTTCGCCATCCGCTCACGGATCCGGCGGCGGTCGGTTTCGATCTTGGTCTCGCCGGGACCGCGCAGGCCCACGCCACCGTTGCTGCCGGCGCGGCCGCCTGCCTGCCGGGAGAGCGACTCGCCCCAACCCCGCAGCCTGGGAAGCATGTACTCCATCTGGGCCAGCGAGACCTGCGCCTTGCCTTCGCGGCTCGTGGCGTGCTGGGCGAAGATATCCAGGATCAGTGCGGTCCGGTCGATGACCTTGACGTTCACGGCTTTCTCCAGCGAGATCAGCTGGCCCGGGGTCAGCTCACCGTCACAGATCACCGTATCCGCGCCGGTGGCGGCGATCACATCCTTGAGCACGCTCACCTTGCCGGACCCGATGTACGTCGACGCATCGGGCTTGTCCCGGCGCTGGATCAGCGCGTCGCACACCTCGGACCCGGCGGTCTCCGCGAGTTGGGCGAGCTCGGCCATCGCCGCGTCGGCCTGGGCGGACGAGCCCTCGGTCCACACCCCGACGAGCACGACCCGCTCCAGTCGGAGTTGCCGGTACTCGGCATCGTTGACGTCCTGGAGCTCTGTGGACAGACCCGCGACCCGGCGCAGCGAGGAGCGTTCCTCGAGCTGCAGTTCGCCGATGGAGGGGTCGAGATTACGTAGTGGGCGGTCCGCCGCCCCGGATTCGTTAGTCATTCCCGGCCATCATCTCATACCAAGCCCGGTCATGCCGCCGGGCGCCGACCCCGGGATAGACGGAGAACATGCGCTACGACCTCCGGAATGTGCCCTCCGCGACGAGTACCGACGGGCCGGTGAGCGTGGATCCGCTCTCGGTCAGGCCGACGGCGACCTCCCCGCCCGGCACCGTGACGACGACCTCGCCGGCGGTCCGGCCGGCATCCGCGAGCGCGGCCACCGCCGTGGCGACGATTCCGGTCCCACAGGACATCGTCTCGCCCGCCCCACGTTCATGGACCCGCATCGAGACACGGCCCTCCCGCAGGGGAGTCGAGATCTCCACGTTGACCCCCTCCGGAAAGAAGTCCGTGTCGAACCCCGGTTGGCGGTGGAGGGGAAGCGCCGCAAGCGTCTCACCATCGAGCCCGGGCACGACACAGGCGAGGTGGGGATTGCCCATGTCCACCGCGATCCCGGCGAACGTCCGATCCCCGACCTGCACTGACGACAGACCGAGAAGCTCCGGCTGCCCCATATCGACACGGACCACCGCGCGATCTCCGCGGTGTTCGAGGATCCGGGCCGGTCGGGGTCCGGAACGGGTGCCGACCCGGACCTCTCCCGTCTCCGCGCGGCCGGTCGCGACCAGCGCGTGGGCGAACACCCGGACCCCGTTGCCACACATCTCGGCGATGGAGCCATCGGCGTTGCGGTAGTCCATGAACCAGTCCGCCTCGAGCACACCGTCCGGCAGCTCGGACAGGACCGCCTGTTCCACAAGCGCCCCTGCCGTGGCGATCCGCAGGATCCCATCCGCTCCGATACCCGCGCGGCGGTCGCACAGGGCACGCACGAGATCGGAGTCGAGCTCGAGCTCGGCGCGGTCGTCCGGCAGGAGAACGAAATCGTTCATGGTGCCGTGCCCCTTGATGAACGTGATCTCCGCCGGAGCCACCGACCTGTTCTGCGCCATGGGCCGAATCCTACCCAGGGGGCCCGGCGTTCCACACTGTGGAAATGCCAGATGAAGCCGTCAGAGGCGCCAACTAGAGTCTGAGCCGAGAACGATCCCCTAACAGGAGGAGAGCATCGATGTCCGATCGCATCACCGTCGGCGGTATCCAGGTCGACAAGGTCCTGTACGACTTCGTCAATTCGCAGGCGATCCCGGGTACCGGGGTCGACCCCGACGAGTTCTGGGCCGGCGCGGCGGCGATCTTCACCGACCTCGCGCCTCGTAACCGGGAACTTCTGGGGGTGCGCGACGAACTGCAGTCGAAGATCGACGCGTGGCATCAGGAGAACCCGGCCCCGATCGATCCCGCCGCGTATAAGACGTTCCTCCGGGAGATCGGGTACCTCGTCCCCGCGCCCGAGTCCGTCTCGGTGAAGACCGCAGGCGTCGACGAGGAGATCGCGACGATCGCCGGCCCGCAGCTCGTGGTGCCGATCACCAACGCGCGCTTCGCGATCAACGCCGGCAACGCGCGGTGGGGTTCGCTCTATGATGCCCTCTACGGCACCGACGCCATCCCGGAGTCCGATGGCGCGGAGCAGGGCAGCTCCTACAACAAGGTGCGCGGCGACAAGGTCATCGAGTGGGCCCGCGAGTTCCTCGACGACGCGGCCCCGCTCGAGACCGGCAGCCATGTCGGCTCCACCGGCTACGCGGTCGTCGACGGCGCTCTGCAGGTCACGGTCGCCGACGGCTCGACCACCGGACTCCGGGACGCCGCTCAGCTCGTGGGCTATCTCGGCGATGCCGGGTCGCCGTCGTCGGTTCTCCTGCGCAACAACGGTCTCCACATCGACATCGAGATCGATGCGGATTCCCCGATCGGCTCGACCGATGCCGCCGGCGTGAAGGACGTCGCCCTGGAATCCGCGGTGACCACCATCATGGACTTCGAGGATTCGGTCGCCGCGGTGGACGCCGAGGACAAGACCCTCGGGTACCGCAACTGGCTGGGGCTGATGAAGGGCGATCTGTCCGAGGAGATCTCAAAGGGCGGCAAGACCTTCACCCGTGTCCTCAACGACGACCGGGTGTTCACCTCGCCGGACGGCACCGGCGAGGTGCGCCTGCACGGCCGTTCCCTGCTCTTCGTCCGCAACGTCGGACACCTCATGACCAACCCGGCTGTCCTGGACACCGAGGGCAACGAGCTCCCCGAGGGCATCCTCGACGCGCTCGTCACCGCTCTCGCCGGTATCCACGGCATCGCCGAGGGCAACGAGCGTGGCAACAGCCGTTCCGGCTCGATCTACATCGTCAAGCCCAAGCAGCACGGCCCTGCCGAGGTCGCGTTCACCAGCGAGCTGTTCGGCCGTGTCGAGAAGCTCCTGGGCCTTCCGGCCAACACGCTCAAGGTCGGCATCATGGACGAGGAGCGCCGCACCTCGGTCAACCTCGCGGCGTGCATCGCCGAGGCCACCGAGCGCGTCGTGTTCATCAACACCGGCTTTCTCGACCGCACCGGCGACGAGATCCACACCTCCATGGAGGCCGGCCCGATGATCCGCAAGGCGGAGATGAAGTCCGCGCTGTGGATGAGCGCCTACGAGGATTTCAACGTCGACACCGGCCTGGCGTGCGGTCTCCGCGGTCGCGCCCAGATCGGTAAGGGGATGTGGGCCAAGACCGACCTCATGGCCGAGATGCTCGCCGAGAAGATCGGCCAGCCCGAGGCCGGGGCCAACACCGCCTGGGTCCCGTCGCCGACGGGTGCGACCCTGCACGCCACGCACTACCACCGCGTGAACGTGATGACGCGCCAGGAGGAGCTCCTGGCCGGCGGCCCGCGCGCCTCGGTGGACGAGATCCTCACGGTGCCGCTGGCGCCCAGCACGGACTGGACCGACGCGGAGAAGAAGGAGGAGGTCGACAACTCCTGCCAGACGATCCTCGGCTACGTGGTGCGCTGGGTCGAGCAGGGCATCGGCGTCTCCAAGGTTCCGGACATCCACGATGTCAATCTCATGGAGGACCGCGCCACGCTGCGCATCTCCTCGCAGTTGCTGGCCAACTGGATCCGCCACGGGATCGTCTCCGCCGAGTTCGTCGAGGACTCCCTGCGCCGCATGGCCGAGATCGTCGACGGCCAGAATGCCGGCGACGACGCGTACCGGAACATGGCTCCGAACGTCGAGGAGTCCATCGCCTGGCAGGCCGCCCGTGAGCTCGTCCTCGAGGGCACAACGCAGCCCTCGGGCTACACCGAGCCGATCCTGCACCGGCGCCGCCGCGAGTTCAAGGCCGCCAACGGTCAGTGATCGCCGGGGCCGGTGACCACCACGGCCCCGCGCGATCGGCGATCCACGCGTGACGAGAGCCGGCAGTCCACCCGGGTGGTCTGGCG
>NZ_JBSHMJ010000011.1:0-100050 GCF_053645265.1 Dietzia sp. NPDC055343
AGCGCTGACCACCACGTCCGCGCGGCACATCTCGTCCCACGGGTCGGCGACCCATCTGCCGCCGGGTCCACCGAGCGACACCCAGTCGACCTCCGCCAACTGGTCGCGGGCCGCGTCCCAGCGAGGGTCTGCGGCGTCGCCGCCGGAGCCGCGCAGGTGCAGCACCCGGGGGCGGCCGCGCCTGTGCGCAACGGAGCGCGCGCCTGCCGGGGCCCGGTCCGCGAATCGGGAGACCCCGCCCACCGGGACGAGGGGTCGGTCCGCGCCCGCGGGCACGGGAGCGCCTGCCGATCGTGGCCAGCCCGCCACCAGGGCCGAACACACGCCGTGGGCCAGGGCGTGCGGGGCGTCGTCACGGCGGCCGGGTAGAACCGTGGCGACGACGGGGGTGCCGGTGAGCCGGGCGGCCAGGGTGACCTCGACGGAGATGTCGGTCCACAGCAGCGCCGGCTCGGTCCTGTCGATCCATTCGGCGATAAGAGCCATGCGGCGGCGCAGCCCCGGCTGGTGCATCGGCGCCCAGTGGAGGCGGCCCCCGGCGGTCGGGTCGACCCCCGAGGCGGACCCGTCGTGGTCCAGCGGCAGCGGCAGGATTTGCACGCGCCCCGGGTCGGGGTTCATTGCGCGAGCGACCGGCGCGGAGGTGAGGACGGTGACCTCGTCACGGAGTTCGGCCGCCACCGCCAGGGCCCGCTGCAGGTGGCCGCTGCCCTGGTGGTGGGCGTAGATACCGATCACAGGGCCGCCCCCACAGGCAGTCCGCGCAATCGGGCCTCGAGGGAGTCGATGCGGGCATCGTGGGAGAAGGCCGCGGCCGCCGCCCGGGCGGTCGCGGTCCGGTCCATGGTCAGCGCGGCGGGGATGCCCGCGGCCAGCGCCGACGCCGGGTCGGGGCCCGGTTTGACCAATACCACCCCGGGCTGCCCGCTGAGGATCTCGCGGGTGCCGCCGCGGGCCAGCGCGACGACCGGGGTGCCACAGGCCAGTGCCTCGACGGAGGTGAGCCCGAACGGCTCCTCCCAGCAGGGGGTCACGAGCGCGACCGATGCCCCGGCCACCAGCGGGACCAGCGCGTCCCGGCCGAGCGGTCCGTGGAAGCGGGCGGCCTCACCGGCCGCACGCAGTCGTGGGGCCAGGATTTTGTTCATGTACTCGCGGTCGCCGACGCGGCCCGCGATATCGAGTCGCAGGCCTGCCCGCCGGGCCGCCTCCACGGCCAGGTGCGGCCCCTTCTCGGGCACGATCCGCCCCATCCACACCGCTCGGTGCGGACCTGTGGGCGCGGGGCGGGGTGACCAGACCGTCATGTCGACGCCGTTGGGCAGGACCTCGGCGCCGTGCGGGATCTGCCACGCGCTCAGCACCGAGCGACTCACCGCAAGGGCCTGCCCGGTCGCGGACCCGAGCCTGTCGAACGCCGCCTGCATCGCCGCCAGGGGCGGGCAGTGCAGCGTCGTGATCACGGGCGCGGCCATGTCGGCTGCCCGCACGAGCGGGACGTGACTGAGACTGTGGTTGAGGATCACGTCGAACGTGGATCCGGCCAGGTGGTCCATCAGGCGGTCGAACTCGGCCGCGTCGGCCTCGTAACCGCCGGGCGGGTAGAAGCTGTCGCCGAAGCCGATGGCCGTGGCCATGGTCGTGAACTCGAACCGCCGGTCGTGGCCCTCGCTGCCGGCCGCCGCGAACAGGGTGACGCGGTGCCCGCGGTCGCGCAGGGCCCGCACCTCCTTGGCCACCACCACCTCGAGCCCACCGGCGTACGGCTCGCGGATGGGGAACCTCGATGGGCCGATCACGGCGATGTCCAACCGGTCCTCGTTCTGGATGTCCACGATCCCCCCTGCCGCTGACGGAGCTCCCGGGCCTTCCGGGTGTGCCAGATCATCGATCGTGGCCCCCCGGGGGGCCCTCCGCCACCGGAGCGACACCCCCGCTCTCACCAGCCGCCCACCACGCGTTCGAGTCGCACTCCTGTTCCGTCGTCGCCCGGTGGCCTGATTCCGAGGTCCCGCGCCGCGACCCGCACGGGGTCGGGCGGCTGCTCACCCCACTCCTGCTCGCGCGCCAGTGCTCGCGACCTGCGCACGTGGGCGAGGGTGCGGCCCTCGTCGTCGTCGATCCTCACGCTCCCGACGGGTGGGCACAGTGCGCGCAACCGCTCCACGGGGAGATCCCCGAGCGCGCAGGGGCGGTGGATGTCGACCAGGATGTCGGGACGACGACGAGGACCCGCCCCCTGCCCGCCGGGCCGCCACCACCGGCCGCGCTCCCCCACGTCGACCCGTGGGTCGTCGGCGAACAGGCCGGCGATCACCCCGGAGTCCGAGGTGGCGGGGTCGACGGTCGCGGCCACATCGCCCCAGCGCAGCAACGAGATGCAGGTCGCGGCGGCCGAGCCGGCCCCGGAGAACGCCGACCTCGCGGCATGGACGTGGACCGCGATGGACGGGAGGGCGAAGATCCCACCGGCGGGGCGCGTGAAGGGCGAGGCGATGAGCGGTGCCAGACGGGCGGTCTCGGCATTCTTCTGGGCCAGGTGTCGGACGTCGTCCCGGCCGTCCGCGGCGCCTGCGCGGCCCGCCCAGTCCGGGCCGTCGTGCCAGGCCACGGCGTCGGGGAGGTAGCGCAGGCGACCGCCGGCCTGTTCGCAGCGCCAGGCCAGGTCCCAGTCCTCGCCGCCGTAGCCGATGATCCCCGGATCGAATCCTCCGGCGAGGTCGTAGAGGCGGCGGTGCAGGCCGCACACCGCGGACAGGACTCCGCGCCACAGGCCCTCGCCGCGGGTCAGTCTGTCGGTCTCGGCATAGAACGCGGCGGGCCAGGCGGGATCGGGCAGGATCACCTCCGGCTCCACTGCTGTAGTGGACGGGCTGAAGTGCCCATACCGGCGGCGGCCCACGACCAACAGGTCGGGCGCGTCGGTCAGGGCGGTGGCCATCGTGGCGACGTAGTCGGGCCCGGGAACGGTATCTCCGTCGAGGAACAGCAGGAGCTCGCCACTGCCCGCCTGCGCGCCGAGGTGACGCGCGGCCGACGCGCGAAAACCCCGGTCGTCCTGGCGGGCCACCGTGACCTCGGGCAGCACGGAGGGCGGGGTGGGTGACCCGTCGTCCGCGACGATCACCTGCATGGCCGGCGGCCTCGCCGGCACGAGCCCCGCCGGCACGTGTCCCGCCGAATCGTTCCCGACCGGTTCGCGCACCGCCTGTTCAATCCCTGGCTCGGCGAGTCCGCGCTGCCCGCTCAGGGCGGTGAGGATCCGGTCGAGCATCCGTTGGTCCCGGTAGTACGGGATCACCACGTCCACGCTCAGCGGGGGCCGGCCGATCATGTGAGCCATCCCCGCCAGGCGCGCAGGTACGACCGACCGAGCTCGTCCAGGCCGGGCGGCGGGATGTCGCGCAGGGTGGGCGCGGGATCGTCGAGGAGTGCGCGCAGGTCCGCGGCCAGGTCCGCGCCCAGATCGGTGCCGCTGGCCAGCAGCAGGGAGCCCGGCCGTCTCTGTTCCATCTCCCGGGTGTAGTACGAGTCACTGACCAGCGGGCGGCGGCCCGCGGCAGCCCAGGTGTTGAGGGAGCCCGAGGCCGAGACGTTCCGGAACAGGGCGACCGGCACGGTCACCGCGCCGAGCGTGCCGGCGAGCTCGTCGTCGTCGATCCGCCCCGTCACCTCCGCCCGGCCCCCGGCGGCGCGCACGGTCTCCAGCGCGGCGGCCACGTACTCCTCGTGCCCCTCGGCCGGCGCGCCCAACAGGCGTAAAGTCACGCGGTCGTCGCCGTCGGCCGCGAGCCGCGCGACGGCCTCCGCGACCACGTCAACCGCCTTGCCCGGGTGCAGAAAGCCGAAGACGCCCACCGAGCGAGGGTCGAGGGAGGGGACGGCACGAGCGGTCGGCGCCGCTCCCGTCCGGGCCGGGGTGGGCAGCGCGGGAACAGGCAGGGCGGGAACAGGCAGCGGGACGACGACGTCGACGGCGACGCCCTCGTCCGCGCAGAGTCGGTGCTCGTGCTCGGAACTCACCATGACCAGGCCCGAAGCGGTCGCGATTCGACGATAGGCCCGGGCCCGGCTCCGGCATCGCTCGGCGCCCTCGGCCGGCTGCGGGACGTCGTGCAGGGTCACCGCGACGGGTCGATCACGCGCCAGCGATTCGACCACTCCGGCGGCCTCGTCAGGTGTCGAGCCGAACAGCGGATCGGTGATGTGCAGGTGCACGGGCGTACCGGGGTGCCCGGTCAGGGCGGCTGGCAGGTCGTCGACGTGGGCGACCTCGATCAGCGTGGTCCCGGCGGCGCGGGCGCAGTCGACGGCGAAGCGGGCCACCCCGTGCTCGGGCGGCCCCAGAGCGACCGTGAGAGGTGGCCGGGCGGCCGGGACGTCGGCGTCGGCGCTGATCACGCGGGCATCAGCCCCAGTAACTCGATGCGGGCCGCGTGCCTGCGCAGGCCCTCGTCGACCACGCCCGGGGTCACGGCGTACCAGGCGAGGTGGGCGTCCACGATCTCGCGCTCAGGCACCGGCGCGCCGTCGACCAGCCAGCCGCGGGGCCCGGTCTCGGGCAGTCCCAGCGCACGCTCGACCGCGGGGTCGACGGGGGCGCGGGTGGCGCCCAGGGGCTCACGGTCGCCGATCCGGGGCGGGTCTGAGAGCAGGCCGGCGGGCAGGTGCCCGAGGATGCGGGCGAACACCGTGGCCAGCGTCTGCCGGTCGGGGTGGTTGATGGTGTGCCAGCGCGGGTAGTCCTCGAGGAGATCCGAGACGGGCAGGGCACCGTGGGCCTGCTCCCGGGCACGCAGCGCCTCGACGGACTCACTCGCCGAGGCCCGGGCCTGCTCGGTGGTCGGAGTGGCCCCGAGGAGATCGTGGTCGCCGGTCGCGGCAGCCACGAGGGTGCGCAGGTCGTGGTACGGCGCGATCGGTGGGACGAGCGAGCGATCCCGTGGTGGGCGCACCAGCACCTGGTACGGGTGCAGACCGGCGTAGCGCAGCACCGGCACCAGAGCCACGGACGCCGACGTCGGGAGTCGGGCCGCGAGCTGGCGGTGGCCCAGGGGCAGGTCGCGGTAGTCGTCGCGGATCGGCTGGATGATCAGCACATCGGTGCGGGCGAGATCCGCGTGCAGGCGCGGGAGGTCGCGGGCCGTCATCTCGTACACCGGTCGGACATCGATCACGCCGACCTCCTGCGAGGTGCGCAGCAGGTCACGGTAGACGTCGGCCTGGCAGTTCCCGATCACCATGACCGTGGGCTGATCCGGAGTGCTCATCGGGGCGAGCGTAGGCAGGGCCGGGGGCGGCGGCAACCGGCTGACGCCGAGGCCGCGGCGGCCAGCGGTGGCGACGGCGTGCGCCGGCGGGCACGGTGGCGGGGTGACCTCCGGCCCCTCCTCGACCCCACGGATCCGGGTCCTGTCCATCCCGGCCGGCCACGACTACGTCCGGCATGCCGTCGGCCCGGCCGTCGGCGTCGAGGTGCTGGCCGATCCCGTACTCGACCCCGCCGAGCCCGCGCGGTGGTGGCCGCACCCGGTGCTGGAGGCCGCGGAGCGCCCCGAGATGCTCGACTGCGCCGACCTCGTCCACGTTCACTTCGGCTACGAGCACCGCACCCCCGGGCAGGTCGCGGAGTTCGTCGCCGCGGTCCGCGCGCGCGGGTTGCCGCTGTTGGTGACCGTGCACGATCTGACCAACCCCCACGAGCCCGACCCTGCGTCGCACCTCGAGCGCACCGGACACCTGGTCCGCGGCGCGGATGCGGTGATCACGCTGACCGGGGGCGCGGCCCCCGAGATCCGCCGACTCTGGGGCGTGGACGCGCACGTCATCCCGCATCCCCGGCTCATGCCGCCCGAGATCACCGAGCCGCACCGTCGGACTCGGCTCGACACGCTTCGCGATCAACACGCGCCCACCCGGGCACCCCGCACGGTGGGCGTGGTGCTGGGTTCGTTGCGGGCCGGGGTCGCCGTCGAGGAACTCCTGGCCCCGCTGGTCGCGGCCCTGCCGCCGGGTACGCGGTTGGTCGTGATGGTCCGGTCTGATGCGCTGGCCGCGGCCCGCGAGCCCGGCCACGCCCGGCACGCCGCGGCGATCGAACTCGACCGACTCGCGCCGGCCGTCGAGGTCCGCGCGCACGAGCACCTGTCCGATGCCGACCTGTGCGCGGCACTTGCCGGGTTCGGCGCGCTCGTGCTTCCGCACCGCCACGGCACGCATTCCGGCTGGCTGGAGCTGTGCCGAGACCTGGGTCTCCCGCCGGTCATCCCCGCTATCGGCCATCTCGTGCAGCAGTGGGGCCCCGGTGCCGCCTCGTACGATCCGGCCCGCGTCACCGCGGGCGTCACCGCGGAGGCGCTGACGTCGGAGTTGCACTCCGCCCTCCTGACCGCCCTCGACGGCCCACCGGTTCCACCCCGAGCGCCCGATGCGGAGGACGCCGCCGTCGCCCGGGCCCACGGCGAGCTCTACCGCGACGCCGTCCGGAATTCCGCCCGTGATGCCTACTTCCACACCGGTCGGCCCCTCAGCAACCGCCGCTTGGTCGATCCCGCTCACGTTTCCCCAGGTGGCGGTCACTGAACGCCGTGATCTTCGACCACTCGACGGGGCGAAAGACGGTGCGTGCGTCAACCCTCCTTGCGGCGCACCATCTCGGTGATCCACTCCGGCGCGTACGGGGACGTGCAGTTGGCCGGCGTCGGGTAGTCCCGCAGGACGCCCAGCCGCTCGCCGATCTCCAGCGCGCGCGGCCGCAGGTCCGGGTTCTCGATCCCGATCTGCGCGAGCGTGGTGTTCATCTCCCACTGCAGCCGCTCGTGCGCCCCGGCCATCTCGGCCTCGATCTGGTCCAGCAACGCGGGCAGGTCCAGCCCCCCAGGCTTCTTGACCACCCGGTCCGCGGTCAACGCCCAGCCGGCACTCGCCACGACCGGGTCCGCGTCGGCCAGCCACGCGACCCGCAGCTCCTCGGCGTGCGGGCCCTTCATCACGACGTAGCCCACCAGCCAGTCGTGTACCTTGCGGGTGCGCGCCTCGCGGATCATCGCGTCGAGGTCGTCCGCCGAGAACTCCCGCGGCCGGCAGATGAGCAGCGCCAGCAGCCGCGCCGCCGAATCGCCGGTGCCCCACAACCCGACCGCCAGGGGATGGTTCTTCTTCACCCTCTTGGCCACGGCGCGCAGCTTGGTCAGATTCACCGCGTGATCGTCGCCGTGACGCTCGTTGACCTCCCGGATCCGGGCATCGGCGAGCTCCGCGAGCTCGGCCATCACGTCGTCGAGTGTGGGCGTTGTCGTCGTCGTCATGGCCCGTCGCCTCCGTCTCGCACCGTTACCGAACCGATCCCACCACCATACGAGCGCGGCCTCCGTCGCCGCGGCGTGCGCACTCGCGCGGCCACGCTGTCGCGCGCCCTATACTCACCGGGTGCGCCTGTGGAGTATCCACCCCGACCTCCTCGACCGCTCCGCGCTGGTCGCCGGGTGGCGCGAGGGCCTGCTGGCGCAGAAGGTGCTCCGCGGGCTGACCACCGGTTATCGCAGCCACCCGCAGCTCGAGCGGTTCCGCACGCTGCCCGATCCGGTCGCGGGCATCGCCACGTGGCTGCACGCGCTGGCGGATGGCGCGGACGAGCGCGGATACCGGTTCGACCGCACCCGCGTCGTGGTTCCCGCGGGCGCCGAACGACTCGAGCTCACCGACGGTCAGCTCGCGCTGGAGTGGGCGCACCTGCGCGGCAAGGTCACCGCGCGCGACCCGGCGTGGCTGGAGCGGCTCACGGAGCCGCGTCCGCACCCGATGTTCGACCTGGTGCCGGGCCCGGTGGCCGACTGGGAACGTGCACCCCGGCCGGAGGCCTGACATGACGCTGCTCCCCCGCCCGATGCGGCGCCCGCTTCCGCTGCCGGCCGTGCTCGCGCCCGCCGCGGCGTCGACGCTACTCGCGCTCACCCCGATCCGCCGCCCGTTCGCCGCCGCCACCGCCGGCTGGGTGCTGAGCCTGCCGGCGCTGGAGCTGCCGCTGCACGTCGGCGTGCTCGTGGGTGCGGCGGCCGCCCCGGCGCTGGCCCGCCGCAGCACGCGCCCGTCAGACGTGATCGGCGTGGGGATGGCGGTACTGACCTGCGCGGGGCTGGGGCTGGTGTTGGCCCGGCAGCTCGCCGCCGCGCGTGTGCTCGACCGGGCCCTGGCGGAGCCGCACGACGTGGTGGGAGAGGCGGCGGGAAAGTCGACGACGACACCGCCCTCGCCCCGCTGCCGCACGCCCTGGCCCGCGGTGCTGCTCGCGCCGTGGCCGAGCGTGCCGCGCGGCGTCCGCGCCCGCAGGGGCGTGGTCTACGGCCCCGACCCGGCGACCAATCGGTTCGATCTCTACACCTGTGCCGACGGAGCCCCGGCGCGCGGCGCGCTGATCCACATCCACGGCGGGCACTTCCGGGCGGGCGGCCCGAGCCGCGAATCGCGGGCGATGCTGTTCGACCACGCGCGCCGCGGCTGGGCGGCGATCAGCGCGACCTACCACCTCTCGCCCACCCCGGAGTCGGGGTTCCCGCAGCATCTGGTGGACATCAAGCGGCTCATCCGGTGGGTCCGCGCCGAGGGGCCGGACCACGGCATCCCGATGAACACGCCGATCGTGGTGGCCGGGAGCTCGGCGGGGGCACATATCGCGATGATGACCGCGCTGACGGCGGGCGACCCGGAGTACCAGCCGGGCTTCGAGGACGTCGACACCTCGCTGGCCGGCGCAATCGGACTGTACGGCTACTACGGCCGACTGGGTCCGGCGACCACGGAGACGTCCGACCCGGTGCGCCGACCGGCAACCGGCGCGCCGCCGGTTGCGATCATCCACGGCACCCTCGACACGTACACCCCGGTCAAGGGCTCCCGGCGGCTGGTCAGGCACCTGCGCGCCGCCTCGGCCAACCCGGTGGTCTACGCGGAGCTGCCCGGCGCCCAACACGGCTTCGACGCCGTACGGTCGCCGCGCTATCTCGCGGTGGTGGCGGCGATCCGCCGATTCACCGAACCGCTTGCCGGATGATCGGCGCTACCGTTAAACATCACTAACCCCACGACAATCCACCCGATCACCCCATCACCCCAGGAGGGACCCCGGATGAACCGAACCGCCCTCGTCATCGGCTGCGGTGGGACGATCGGCGCGGCGTGGACGATCGCCGCCCTCCACGCGCTGGCCGAGCAGACCGGCTTCGAGCCCCGCGACGCCGACGTGCTGCAGGGCACCTCCGCGGGCGCCGAGCTGGTGACCATGCTGGGCGGCGGCGTCGGCATCGACGAACTGGTGGACATGCAGCGCGGCGAGGCCGAGGACCCCCGGCTCCGCAGCCACATCGCGGCCACGCCGCCCGGCGTCCCACCGCTTCCCGGGCCGCCACTGCTCAACCCCGGACTCCTGCGGACGCAATCCGGGCTGGCCGCCCTCACCGGCCTGGCCCCCACCGGGCGCGGTGACATGACGTGGCTGCAGCGGCTGGCCGACGGCTTCGAGGTGGGATCCTGGCTGCCGCATCGCGCCGCGCGGATGATCGCCTACGACGTGCGGGCCGGCGAGCGGGTCGTGTTCGGCGCGCCGGGTTCGCCGATCGCGACCGTCGGCGAGGCGCTGCGGGCGTCCTGGTCGACCCCTGGGTGGATGCCTCCGGTCGCCATCGGGGACCGCATCTTCGTCGACGGCGGTATGGGCTCGTCCGCCTCCGTGGACCTGATCTCGCCCGAGGACGCGGATCTGATCTACGTCGTCGCCCCCATGACCTCGGCGCCCGGCGTCCGCGTCCCCGGCTTCGGCGGCGCGGTCGAGTACCGACTCCTGCGGCGTCCGATGTCCGCGGGCCTGGCCGCCGAGGTCGCGGCCGTCCGGGCCCGGGGGACCACCGTCGTCCCCATCCTGCCCACCGCCACCGACCTCGCCGGTCTGGGCGCCCACTTCATGAGCGCGTCCCGGCGGGTGGCGGCGTTCGAGCACTCCATGAGGACCGCGCCGGAGACCGTCCGCGCCGCGCTGTCCGCGAACGGGGCCGGCGTATGAGTCCTGCCCACCCGCGCGAACCGCGCGTGGTGATCATCGGGGCGGGGGTCGCCGGCATCACCGCCCTCCACGTCTTCCGCGAGCAGGGATTCACCGACGTCACAGTCCTCGAGAAGGGCTCCGACGTGGGCGGGGTCTGGCACTGGAACCGCTACCCGGGCCTGACCTGCGACGTGCCCTCGCAGCTGTATCAGTTCGGGTTCGCCCCCAAGCCGGATTGGTCTCACGTGTGGGCCGACGGGAGTCAGATCCAGCGTTACCACCGCCGGGTGGTCGACGATCTCGGCCTGGACCGGTTCATCCGGACGAACACCGAGGTCGTCGCCGCCCGCTGGCACGAGGACGACGCCCACTGGGAACTGACGACAGCCTGCAGCGAGACGCTCCACGCCGACGTGGTGGTGTTCGCGACCGGGGTGCTGCACCACCCGTCGGTGCCTGCGATCCCCGGGCTCGAGGACTTCGCCGGCGAGGTGGTCCACACGGCGCGCTGGCCAGACGGGCTGTCCACCGCCGGCCGGCGCGTCGCGGTGCTCGGTACCGGCTCCACGGGCGTCCAGGTGGTGTCCGCCCTCATCCGGGACGCCGCCTCGGTCACGCATCACGTCCGATCGCCACAGTGGATCCTGTGGGCCCCGATGGGGGTGCGCCAGCTCGTCGTCGTCGGATCCGTCCTCCGGCGGTTCCCGACCGCCCACCGCGCGCTGTACGCGGCGCTGCAGTGGGGCTCGGGCATCCTCGCCGACATCACCACCCGGCCGTCGTGGCGACGACGCGCGGTACAGACCTACGCGCGGCTCTCACTGCGCTTACAGGTCCGTGACCCCGACCTGCGCGCGCAACTCACCCCGGCCGACGAGCCGCTGTGCAAACGTCAGGTGGTCTCGGGGACCTACTACCGCGCCATCCAACAGGACCACGCCGAACTGGTGACGGCGCCGATCGCCCAGGTGACACCCGGCGGGATCCGCACGGCCGACGGCGTCGAGCGCCCGGCCGACGTCATCGTGCTGGCGACGGGATTCCGGGCGCACAACTACATGCTGCCCATGGAGATCGTCGGCCGCGACGGTCGGACTCTGGACGATGAGTGGCGCCACGGCCCGCGCGCCTACCGGATGACGGCGATCCCGGGATTCCCGAACGCCTTCACCGTCCTCGGCCCCAACTCCCCGACCGGCTCCATCTCCCTGCAGCACACCGCGGAGCTCACCGCCCGCTACATCGCCCACTGGTTGGGGCTGCTGCGCGACGGCCCGATCTCCTCGGTGGAGGTGACCGAGGAGGCGACCGCGGACTTCAACGCCGAGGTGGCGGACGCGATGGGCCCGACGGTCTGGAACACCGGGTGCAACTCCTGGTACTTCCACTCCGGCGGCGCGATCGATCTGTTCCCGTTCGACCGCGCCCGTCTCGCCGAGTTGCTCGCCGAGCCCGACCGCTCCCACTTCCGGGTGCGGTGACCGGTCGCGCCGCGTGTGACGGTCGGGGCGCGGTTCAGCGGGCCGCGCGCCGGGATACGGGCCGCGTCCCGTCGCCGAGGTCCGGGTCGGGCAGGCGGCGGCTCGGGTCGGCCAGCCCGATCAGGTGTCCGTCGGCGGCGAGGCGGCGCATGCCGTCGAGCAGCATCCGGCGGGCGCTGGTGTTGACCGACGACACGCGGCTCAGATCCAAGGTCACCTCACCGTCGCCGGGCGGGATCTCGGCGAGGCGTCGCAGGACGAGTTCGGCGCTGGCGAAGGTCATCGCACCCTGCAGCCGGAAGACGCGGCGGTCGTTTGCCTCGTCGTAGCGGACCGAGCGGACGGCCTCCACATCCATCACGGCGGTGTTCATCAGATGCAGGTCGAGGTCCCGCGACATCCGCTCGAACGCCCGCACCCCCTCGACGCTGTGCCCGTGCGCATCCAGCCGCGGGGAGAACACCCCGAGTCCGACCTGGGCGGGCAGCGAACCGAGGATGCCACCAGACACCCCGCTCTTGGCCGGGATGCCGACCGTGGACATCCAGTCGCCGGCCGCGTCGTACATACCGCACGTGGCCATGACCGCCAGCACATGCCGCGCCACCTCATCCGAGACCACCCGTTCCTTGGTCACCGGATTGACCCCGCCGGCGGCCAGGGTCACCGCCATCACCGCCAGGTCGCGGACGGTCACCGTGTAGGCGCACTGCCTGGTGTATCCGCGGACCGCCTCGTCCGGGTCGCCGTCAATGATCCCTCCGGCCCGCACCAGATTGGCCATCGCCCGGTTGCGGAACGCGGTACGCAGCTCGGAGTCCAGAACCGTGATATCCACGTCCAGCGGGCGACCCGCGAACGCCGAGAGCCCCTCCTGCACGGCCGTGTCCCGCTCGATCTCGGTCGCGTCCGGCGGCCCGACGAGGGTGTGCGTGGTGATGGCTCCGATGTTGATCATCGGGTTCTCCGGGCGTCCGGTTTCCGGCTCGAGCGAGATCTCGTTGAACGCATCACCGGACGGCTCCACGCCGACCTTCTCCAGCACACTCTTGATCCCCCGGTCGCGCAGGGCGAGGGCGTAGATGAACGGCTTGCTCATCGACTGGATGGTGAACTCGGCGTCCGCATCGCCGGCGGTGTAGACGACGCCGTCCAGGGTGCAGGCGGACACGGCGAACCTGTCCGGGTCGACGGAGGCGAGCTCGGGGATGTAGTCGGCCAACTCACCGTCGTCGCCCACCGAGCAGGCGTCGCGGATCTCGAGCAGATATTCGGGTACCGGCGTCTTCACACCCTCAGATTGTCACGAGAACTAGTTTGCGGATAAGTGACGCCCATCAGTGTTCTTCTTCCCCGTCTCTCGTAACTTCACAGTTGACGGGCCGGGAAGGTCCGAGGAAGACACCACGAGGAGAGGATAGAAATGGCCGCGAACAGCCAGAACATCGTCAAGAGCATGCTCCGTGCGGAGGGTTTTTCCTGCCCCTCCTGCGTGGGCAGGATCGAGAAGCAGGTCGGCCGCCTCAAGGGCGTGGAGGACGTGAAGGTGCACTTCGCCTCCTCACGCATCGAGGTTGAACACGACCCCGAGGTCGCCAGCGTCGACGACGTGGTGGCCGCAGTCGGCAAGGCCGGCTACAAGGCACGTGCCAGCGCCTTCTGACCCACGCCGGCCCCTATCGGGTCGCGCAGCGGTCATTCGGGCCGCCGACGGCAGCTTCTCAACCGAGCAAGTGCACCACCGGCCGGCGCCAACGGGCGCCGGCCGCCTGAGGTCCGGCACCCCTGACGGTGGCGGAGAAGAGAAAGAGGAAAAGACCATGACCACGATCCGTAGTTGGCTGTACGGGCGGTGGTTCGTGCCCATCGTGTCCGGGCTGCTCATCATCGGATCGTTCATCGCATCCGGTGTGGCCGGCTCGGACTTCCGTGGGCTCGAGGGCAACACCATCCTGGCCGACGCGCTGATGTTCGCCGCCGCCGTCGTGGCCGGCGCGCCCATCGTCAAGAAGGCGATCGACGCACTGCTCATCCGCCATATCGGCATTGACCTGCTGGTCTCGGTGGCGGCGATCGGCGCGATCATCATCGGCAACTACTGGGAGGCGGCCGCGGTCACCTTCCTGTTCGCGATCGGCCACGCCCTCGAGGCGGCGACCCTCAACAAGACCCGCTCGGCGCTGGCCGAACTGGTGGCGGTGGCCCCGGATGTCGCTGTGGTGATGCGCGATGGCGAACAAGTCGAGATCGACGCCGGCCAGGTGCGCCAGGGCGAGATCGTCCTGGTCAAGAACGGCGCCAAGGTGCCCGTCGACGGCCAGGTCGTGGCCGGCTCGGGCGCGCTGGACGAGGCCTCGATCACCGGCGAGTCCATCCCTGTCGAGAAGGGCAAGGGCGACCAGGTGTTCGCCGGCACCATCTCGCGTGGCGGCTTCCTGCACGTGCTGGCCACCGGCATCGGCGCCGACACCACTCTGGCGCGGATCATCCACCGCGTCGAGGAAGCGCAGGATGCCAAGGCCCGCACCCAGAGCTTCATCGACCGCTTCTCCACCTGGTACACCCCGGGCATCATGATCCTCGCGCTGGTCGCCGGCCTCATCTCCGGTGATGTGGTTCTCGCCCTGACCCTGCTGGTGATCGGTTGCCCCGGCGCTCTGGTCATCTCGATTCCCGTGGCGATCGTCGCCGGCATCGGCCGTGCCGCCCGCAACGGCATCCTCATCAAGGGTGGCGAGTACCTGGAGACCTCCGCCAAGATCGACGTTGTCGCGGTGGACAAGACCGGCACCCTCACCGAGGGTCGCCCCGAGCTCACCGACGTGCTGGTGCTCGATCCGGCCATGGACCGCGCCGATGTGCTGGCCCTGGCTGCCGGCGGCGAGGCCGGTTCCGAGCATCCGCTGGCCCGACCGATCCTGGAGGCCGCGGCGGCCGAGGGGATCCGCTACGACACCCCCGAGTCCGTCAAGCCGGTCGCCGGAAAGGGCCTGACCGCCCAGGTGGACGGTCACCGTGTCCTGATCGGCAACCAGGCGCTGCTGGACCAGTTCGGAATCGTCGACGACGGCGCCGCGCAACGTGCGGCGGACGAGTTCGCCCGCGACGGCAAGACCCCGATGATCATCGCGGTGGATACACGAGTCGCCGGCGTCATCGCGGTGGCCGACACCATCCGTGCGGACGCGGCCGAGATGGTCTCCCGTCTGCACGAGGCGGGCGTGGAGACGGTCATCATGCTCACAGGTGACGTGCGGTTGGTCGCCGAGGCCGTGGCGAAGGCGACCGGTGTGGACGAGGTCCGGGCGAGCATGTTGCCCGAGGACAAGCTCGACGCGGTCACCGAGCTGCAGCGTCAGGGGCACACCGTGGCAATGGTCGGCGACGGCGTCAACGACGCTCCCGCCCTGGCCACCGCGGACATCGGTGTGGCCATGGGCGCGGCCGGCTCGGCGGTGGCAGTGGAGACCGCCGACATCGCGCTCATGGGCGACGATCTCCTACGCCTGCCCGAGGCCATCGGCCTGGCCAAGCGCACCGTCAGCGTGATGCGGCAGAACATCGCGATCGCGATGATCACCGTGGCCGCACTGCTGGCCGGCGTGTTCGCGGGCGGGGTCACCATGTCGATCGGCATGCTCGTCCACGAGGGATCCGTCCTGGTGGTGATCATCAACGCCATGCGGCTCATGCGTCGCAGGGGCAGCGCCCCGAAGGCAATGGCGGCACCCGCGCGCAGCGATGCCGACCTCGGCGATGCGGATCGCGATTCCGTGAAGGTCTGACGCACCACGTCGAGGCAGCCCGCATTCCGCGAACGGCATGCCACACCGCAGAGACGACAAGGGCCCGGACCGGCAATCAGATGCCGGTCCGGGCCCTGCCGCTATCGTGCGGCGCGACTTGTCGGTCAGCGTCGCGCGCAGATCAGTGATCGTGGTTGTCGTCAGCCTTGGTCGGGTGGACGGTGCCGTGAGCGTGCTCCGGCGGGGCGTACAGCGAGTACACCTTGAGGTCCTCGTCACCGATGTTGGTGACGTTGTGCCACGAGCCGGCCGGCACGAGGATCACCCAGTCGTCGCCGACCTCGCGCTCGAAGTCCAGCTGGTCCTTGGCGGGGCCCATCTGCACGCGGCCCTTACCGGCCTCGACGCGCAGGAACTGGTCGTGGTCGTCGTGGACCTCCAGCCCGATGTCGTCACCCGGCTTGATGCTCATCACCGTGAGCTGCATGTTCGATCCCGTCCACAAGGTGGTCCGGTAGTTGTCGTTCTCCAAGGTGGCGTCCTCGATGTCCACGACATACGGGTTCGGACCATGATCGGTGGGGCTCATCGCGGTTCCTGTCTGTTCGGTGTAACTGACACTGACAGCCTGCCCGAAACGGCCGGCCCGCGTGGCGCGTATCTACCTGGACGGCCCCGTCAGCGGGCGCGCGACCGCCTCCAGTCCGTCGCGGTCGAGCACTGCCGTCCATCGTCGTCCGGAGTCGATGATCCCCTCCCTGCGCAAGCGGCTCATCACCCGCGAGACGGACTCGGGTGTGGAGCCGGTCATCCCGGCGAGATCGGCGCGGGTGAGAGGCAGCTGCAACAGTGTGCCGGGCGCGCCGCCGTCGCCGAAACCCGTCCGGGACTCGCCGAACTTGTCGGCGATACGAAGCAGCGTCCCCGCGACCCGCTCGGCCACCGTCCGGGTGGACTGGTGCATCACCGTCGTGCGGGACTCGCCGAGCTGACCCGCCAGATCGTCGACGACCCGCAGCGCGACAGCCGGGTAGCGGACCAGGAGTTCGCGGAAGTCCTCCGCAGAGATCCGCAGTGCACAGAGCGTGTCGAACGCCTCCACGGTCTCGCCGTACACCGGACGGCCGAGCGTGTCGAAACCGCCGAAGACGTCGCCCGGCGCCAGCAGGTCCACCACGACGGTCCTGCCGTCCTCGGTGTCGCGGTAGGCTTTGGCGCGGCCGTGGGCCACCAGGTAGAGGTGGCCGGCCGAGTCGCCCTCGGTGTAGACCGCGTCGCCCGCCCCCCAGGACAGTGCCACCGAGTGCCGGTCGACGTCGGCGATACCGTCGGCGTCGAGGTCGGCGAAGAACGGTGTGTGCCGCAGGACCGCCAGTCGTACCGGCTCCGGGCACGCATGCGGTTGCGCGCACGTCGGTCGCAGGGGCGTGACCCGGCGGGCGGCCGCACGATCGGAAACCGAGCTCATATCCCCCACTGTGCCAACTTCCCGGTTCAGGACACGAGGATCTGGGTGGCGTGCGCCTTGAGCTGCGCCTCCGCCCACTTGGCCTGGCGGTGGGTCTCCGGCTGACACTCCTCGGCCAGCTCGAGCAGGCGCATGTGCCGCACCCCCTGGGCGGCCTGCGCGAGGAGCAACCAGTCCATCTGCACGCCGGAGGCGTCCACGTACACGTTCCGCAGGTCCTCGAGCATGAGTAGCTCCGGCGCACGCAGCCGGCCGATCAACTCCGAGCCCTTCTCGCGGACCCGGGCGGCCGGCCCGGACTCCAGCCGGGGAGCCGGATCGAGGTCGAGCCCGTAGTCGACGCCGACCTCCACCATCCGCCGCAGGTGGCGGCGCGACCATTCGGCGTTGTCCCGCGCGACGTGGTGGATCTCGTGGTCGACGGCGTACCGCTCGGAGACCAGCAGAAGCTGCCGACCCAGCCGCACCTCGGAGTGGTGGAGTTCGTGCAGAACGGGTGCGAGTTTCATCGCGCGCCCTCCTTCCTGGACTCCCGGTGCCCCGGCCCGTGGGCCTCCGCCGCAGCGGCCGAGTCCGCGACCCGCGTGATCCGGGCGGCCGCGGTCTTGAAGATCGGCTGCTTGGACACCGGGTCCCAGTCGGTGAGGGTGAGCTCGTTGGCGGCCCGGCCGGCCGCGTCGCGAGCCGGGCCGTCGCCGGTCGGGGTGTCCCAGTAGCCGTAGTGGAACGGCAGGAACAGCACCCCGTCGCGGATGTCGGTGATCCGCACCGTCGCACGGACGCGGCCGCGCGGGGTGGAGATCTCCACGTAGTCGCGGTCCACGGCGTCGGACTCGATGAGCTCGTGGATGAGCGCGTTCATCAGCGCCATGTTGGTGCCGGGCAGCGGCGCCAGGTGGAGGGTGGCGTGCGCGGCCACCGGGGTCCGTCGCGGGTCCACGCACAGGATCGCGGGTGGGTTGGGACCGGCCAGCCGGTCGAGGATCCGCATCCACAGGACGCTCTGCGTCTCGGCCATGTTGTGGCCGTACAGGACGATCACGCCCAGCGTGTAGTACTCCTCGGCGAACAGCTGGCCGCTGGTGTAGAAGCCGATCGCGCTGGCTCCCTGCTCGTCCAGCAGCTCCCGTGTCCGGCCGACGACCCGGTCCATCGCGGTATCCCAGTCCGTCTCGACCAGCTGGCCGTTCTCCCGCACCAGCGGCCGGGTCAGCCGGTCCGGCGAGGAGTTGGCCTGCCAGCCGTAGAGGTCCTTAACGCCCAGGCGACCGTGATTGACGCGGTCGCCGGCCCGCCCACGAACCCCCTGGATGCGGCCGTCGACCACCGCCATGTCCATCGCGTCGCCGTTGGAATGCAGGATGGAGGCGGTCTGGACCCAGCGGTCCACGTCCTCCTCGCGCACGCCGTCCGCCAGGTGGGTGTCCACGCGGACCGGCCAGTCCTCGCCGGGCCCGTAGGCGGTGCGCTCGCCCCACGGCTGATCGATCCGCGTGGGCCGCGGTCTGCTGCCCTTGGGATGTGCCGTGCTCATCCGGTCCTCCCTTCCTGGCGGGTGTCATACCTCGTGAGTCCGCGCGCGGCCGGCCCCTCCAGCAGCTCGCCGCACGCCGAGAAGCGCGACCCGTGCCACGGGCAGTCCCAGGACCGCTCCGCTTCGTTCCAGGTCAGTGCGGCTCCCAGGTGGGGGCACAGCAGTCCGACGCGGCAGGTCTCGTCGTCGTCGCTCCTGGCCTGGCCCATCGGCCGGATGCTCGGCCGTGGTGGCCGTACCACCGCCTGCGCCGCGGTCGCGGCGAGCTGCGCCGGCAATCCCGCCGCGAACGGCACCGCGCCCCGGACCGTGCCGGTGATCGTGGGCCGCCCGAACGACGTCCGCGGCTGCCGCCCCTCGAGGCGGTCGACCATGATCCCCGCGGCCGCGGGCGCCGCCGCCAGTCCCCACTTGCTGTAGCCGCCGGCGAAGTGGACCCGCCCGCGCCCCCACGGCAGCGGTCCGGATCGGGGCAGCATCGTCACCGGGTGGTAGTCCTGCGCGGACCAGCCGTGCGTGAGGCGCGCGCCCGGGAAGTGCTTATCCGCGTACTCGCACAGGGAGTCGAGCTTGTCGGCGGTCCCGGCGGCCGTGCCGGTGCGGTGGCCGTTGCCGCCGACGAGCAGCACCTCGCCGCCCGCGGACGGGACCGCGCGCAGCGACCGCGCCGGGCTCTCGACGGAGACATACATGCCCTCCGGTAGTCCGCCCGCGTAGTCGAACGCGCACAGGTAGGAACGTTCGGCCTCCATGGTCGCGACCGAGGGGCCGCGGTCGAGCGCCGGCGTCGCCGTGGCCAGCACCACGTCGCGCGCGGTGAGGGTGGAGCGACGGGTGGGACCGGGTGCGGCCGTGGTGCCGGAGGTGCCTGAGGCGTCGGAGGTGTCGACGACGACGTCGCCCGCCACCGCGTCGACGGTCACGTCGACGAACGCCTCGTCCCCGCTGCCCCGCGCATCGAGGCCGGTGACACGCGCGCCCTCCACGATCCGCACGCCGAGCGCCTCGACCGTCTGAACCAGCGCGGCCAGCGCCTCGGCCGGGTCGAACTGCAGCTGCTCCGGCAGCTCGACCGCGGCCCTGGCGGGGAACGGCACGTCGATCCGGTCGTACCACCGCGCGGGCAGTCCCAGGTCGCGAAGGGTGCGCATCTCCTTGCCCAGCGCGGACCCGCCGAGCAGGCCGCGCGAGAACGTCACCGCCCGCGGGCGCTGCACGGCCACGTCGTGGGTGTCGCAGAACTCGGCCCACCATTCCAGGCCGTACTGGTTGGCGTCGGCGTAGGCGCGGGCGGTGTCCAGACCGTGCCTTGACCGGATGGCGGAGAGCCGCGTGCCCTGCAGCACCGACACCTTGGCCGTGGTCGCTCCGCTGGCGCCCGCGCCGACGGTCCGCGCTTCGAGCACCACCACCGAGTGGCCGCGCGCCGCCGCCATGAGCGCGGTGATCAGGCCGGTGAAGCCCGCGCCCGCGACCACCAGGTCCACGTGCTCGTCGGCGGGGATGTCGACTGCGGGGACGTCGATGGTGCTGCGCTGCCAGTACGAAGTGCCCATGGTGGCTTACCGTAGGACTGCCCATCCGCTAATGCATCCGCTCGGCTTCCACGCCAGCGCAGAATCGCCGTCTGCTCACACGGTCCGCTTCTCACGATGTACTCCGGCCCGCGCCGAGCGACTCCCGCCGAGTCGAGGACTCGATCGAGAAGCGGAAAGCGCACAGACTCACTCGGTCGATGCGGGCCGAACCCTCTTCCCGACGCAGCCGGGCAGCGAGGCAGCCAGGTGGCCGGGCAGCGGGACGGCGAGGCGGCTACTTGCCGGTGAACCCGGCGTCCACGGGCAGGGTGATGCCGGTGATGTGCCTGCCGGACTCCTCCACCAGGTAGAGCACGGCGCGAGAGATGTCGATGGGATCGAGCATCGCCACCGGCATCGCGTTGCCCATCGTGTGCCCGGCCGGATTACCGGCGAACCAGGCCTGCATCTCCGCGTGCGACACCATCGCGGTGGGCACGCCGGCCGGGTGGATGGTGTTGATGCGGATGCCGTGCGGCGCCAGCCAGATCATGAGACTGCGCATGATGCCCACCACGCCGTGCTTGCTGGCGGTGTACCCGGTCGCGGCGCCGCTGCCGTCGCCGCCGCGGCCGGTCAGGCCGTTCGTCGACGAGATGAGCACGATCGATCCGCCCTGATCCCGCTCGACCATGAGCGGCGCGATCGCGTGGACGGTGTTCCACACGCCGACCAGGTTGACCATGATCGTGTCGATGAACGCGACCTGCGCATCCGGCTCCTGCCCGCGCTGGAGGTTGATGCCCGCGTTGGCCACGACGATGTCCGGCACGCCGAACGCCTCGACACACCGGTCCACGGCTGCGGCGACGTCGGCGGTCTCGCGCACATCGCCCTGCACCGCCACGATCTCACCGCCGACCGCCTCCACCTCGGCGACGGTCTGATCCAGGTCCGCCTGCGTGGCCAGGGCGTACGGCACCGACGCGATATCCTGGCAGATGTCGAGGGCGAGGATGCGGGCCCCGCGCCGGGCGAGCTCCACCGCGTGACTGCGCCCCTGGCCCCGGGCCGCGCCGGTGATGAAGGCGACCTTGCCCGCGAGTGACTGCTGTTCCATGTGCTCCACGCTCCTGCTCACGATGCCCGAACGGCGACCTGCCGGGCCGCCGGGGCGACGGCCTGACTACTGTCAGAATCTAAGCACCGAAGCACGCATGCCGATGCGGATCAGCCCGAATCCGCCTCGTCCAGCACCTCGCGCAGCGCCGCGGCGAACGCGTCCGCATCGCGCGCGACCAGCCGCGAATAGCTCAGTACCAACCCCGACACCGGATACCGCGCGGACTGACTACTCAGCGACCGCGTTCGCCACCCGGCCCGCTCGAGTGACTGAACGACCTCGGCGTCGTCGTACCCGGGCAGCAACACACACAGGTGCAGGCCCGCCTCCACGCCGGTCACGTCCAGGTCGGGGCATTCGCGCGCGAGCGCGCCCACCAGTCGGGAGCGCCGATCGCTGTACACCCGCGCCGCCCGCGCCAGGTGCCGGTCCATCGCGCCCGAGGCCACGAACCCACCCAGCGCGTCCGCGGGCAGCGACGACGGCCCGCGCCGGTGCACCGCCAGCCACCGCTCGACCTCGCGGCGCAACCCGGCCGGTGGCAGGCACCAGGCGACGCGCAGGTCAGGGGCCACGGACTTGGACGACGTGCCGACGTACGCCACGCACCCGTCGGCGCCCGGCAGCGTCGCGAGCGCGGGCAGCGGGGCGACGCCGTAGCGGAACTCGCCGTCGTAGTCGTCCTCGATCACCAGCGAGCCCGTCCGCCGCGCCCACTCCACCAGCGCGACCCGCCGCTCGACGCTCATGCGGTGGCCGAGCGGGTACTGGTGTGCGGGCGTGGTGAACACGATCGCGGGCGCCTCGCCCAGGCGCCCGGCGTCGAGGCCGTCCGGGTCGACGGGGTGGAAGTGCACGTCCAGACCCTGCTCGCGTGCCATGAGCAGCGCGCCGCGGTAGCCGGGATCCTCCATGTGGAACGGGATCGCGGCGGGGCCCGGCCGGCCGGCCTCCTCGCGCCGGGCGACGAACGCGGCGCACAGGGCGGCGATCGCAGAGCGCGACGAGTCGAACAGCAGCGGGTCCGCGCCGGCGATCCCGCGATGCCGCCGCAGGTGCCCCGCCAACGCCGCGCGCACCGTCGGACTCGGCTCCTCCCACGGGTTGACCCCCGCGAGCCCCTGCGCCGCGGCCGCCCGCACGGCCGACCGCCACGCACGCTCCTCCACCAGCGCGGCGTCCGGGATCCCGGGACGCAGGTCGCGCGGCGATCGCCCCCGACGGGTCTCGGGTAGGGGCGACGACGACGAGGCCTCAGCCGCAGCACCGTCACTCCGCCGGGTCCTGGCACCCGCGCGGGCGGCCTGCGCGGCGCCCCGGCTGACGCGGGTGCCGGAGCCGCGTTCGGAGGCCACGAATCCGGCGGCGGCGAGTTCGTCGAACGCGCGCACGACCGTCCCCCGGGACAGGCCCGTCTGCTCGGCCAGCGCGCGTGTGGACGGCAGGCGGTCGCCGTCGGCCAGGGCGCCGTCCGCGATGCGCTCGATGATCGCGTCCACCAGATCCGCGGCTCCCGACACCTGCCCCAGGACCAGGGCGCCGGGGCGGGAGGTGCGGGACATGGACCAAGCGTAGGCGGCGACCGCGGTCACGAGGCCGGAGAAGTCGCCCGCCAGCGTGTAGGATTCACCGGCAGTGGGGGAGTATCCATCACGCTGTGGACGTCAGCACGCGGGCCCGAGGATCGGGTCGGCCGGGCACAGCGGCTCACACCAACGGTCAAGGCCCGGGTGAGCGGAGAGACTCACGGGGCTTTGTCGTCCCACGCCGTCTCTCACGAAAGGACCCTCTCCGTCCATGGAGATCACTCCGCTGCTCTGGGGCATCACGATCGCGGTGATCGTGGGCCTGCTGGCCTTCGACTATTTCTTCCACGTGCGCAAGGCACACCTGCCGACCATCCGCGAGGCCGCGGTCTGGTCCGCGATCTACGTGGGTCTGGCCCTGTTGTTCGGCCTCATGTTCTTCGCCGTGGGCGACACCGCGCACGCCGTCGAGTACTACGCCGGCTACATCACCGAGAAGGCGTTGAGCGTCGACAACCTCTTCGTGTTCCTGGTGATCATGGCGTCGTTCAAGGTGCCGCGTGAGTTCCAGCAGAAGGTGCTGCTGTTCGGCATCACGTTCGCGCTGATCTCGCGCACGGTGTTCATCCTCCTCGGCGCCGCGATCATCGAGGCCTGGTCGGACGTGTTCTACCTGTTCGGCATCGCGCTCCTGCTCATCGCCGGCCAGCAGCTCCGAGGCGAGCTCACCGGGGACAAGGACGGCAAGGACGAGGCCGACAACGTCATGGTCCGGCTGGCCAAGCGGTTCCTGCCGGCCTCCGAGCACTACGACGGCGACAAGCTGTTCACCCGCGAGAACGGCAAGCGGCTGCTCACGCCGATGCTGCTGGTCATGGTGGCGATCGGTGCCACCGACATCCTGTTCGCGTTCGACTCGATCCCCGCGATCTTCGGTCTGACGCAGGAGCCGTACATCGTCTTCACCGCCACCGCGTTCTCGCTGATGGGTCTGCGGCAGCTGTACTTCCTCATCGACGGCCTGCTCGACCGGCTCGTGTACCTGTCCTACGGGCTGTCCGCGATCCTCGGGTTCATCGGCGTCAAGCTGATCCTGCACGCACTGCACGAGAACAACCTGCCGTTCATCAACGAGGGCGAGAACGTCTCCGTCGTGGAGATCCCCACCAACCTCTCGCTGCTGGTGATCGTGATCATCCTGGCGATCACCGTGGCGGTCTCGCTGCTCAGCCCCAAGGGCAAGGCACTGCGTGCGCTGCAGAACGCCGAGCGCTACGCGTTCCGCTACTCCAGGCTCGCCGAGGACACCGACGTCTCCGACGCCGACCGCGTGCAGGCCGAGCAGCTCATGGACGACTGGACCCGCAAGGCCGAGTCCGTGGCGCCGAGGTACCGCGAGGAACTGCTCGAACACAAGGACAAGTACTCCGACATCATCCGCACCGCGCACGAGACCCGGTTGGCCTCCGCGCGGGCCGCGGGTCGCGAGGCCGGCGAGTCCGAGAAGATCGTCAAGCAGCGCGGCCCCACGGTCTGACGGCGCCGGGGCCTGGGGCCCGGGGCCTGGGGCGGCGTGCCCGGGCCCCGCTGGCCCGGGCCGGGGCGGCCGGCACTGAACCCGGCCCCGCCAGACCTTGTCGACATGAGTGCGAAACTCGTCGGCATCACTGCGAACCCAGCCCGGAAAGATAGCAGTGACGCCACCAAAGTTCGGGCAGCGCCGACACCGGACCACCGGCCGTCAGCAATCCCCGTATCGGCCGCCCCGAACCTTCGCCAAAGTGGTCTCACCATTTGGCCCGAAGTGGACCTTCCCAGCCGAGCCACTTAGCGGATGGAATGGCCTCATGCAGAACTCCGCGACCGCCTACAACCGCCCGGCGCCCACGTACCGCCAGTCCGCACGCCTCCGCGACGTCCGTTACGACGTGCGCGGCCCCATCCTCACCGAGGCCATGCGACTCGAGGCCGAGGGCCACGACATCCTGCGCCTGAACCTGGGCAACATGCGCCCGTTCGGCCTCGACGCACGCCCCGAGATCGTCGAGGCCGTGGCCCGCGACCTCGGCGACGGCCAGGCCTACTCGGATTCGCGCGGAATCCCGGTCGCGCGCGAGGCGGTCGCCGAGCACTACCGCCGCTGCGGGATCGACCAGATCTCGGCCGAGGACGTGTTCCTGGGCAACGGCGTCAGCGAGCTCATCACCCTCGTCCTGCAGGCCCTGGTGAACCCGGGCGACGAGATCCTGGTCCCGGCACCCGACTACCCCACGTGGACCGGCGCCGTGAACCTCACCGGCGGCGTGCCCATGCACTACCTGGCCGATGAGGCGAACGGCTGGAACCCGTCGCTGGAGGACATCGAGTCCAAGGTCACCCCGCGCACGAAGGCCCTCGTCCTGATCAATCCCAACAACCCGACGGGCGCGGTCTACAGCGAGGAGACGGTCCGCGGGATGGCCGACATCGCTCGCCGCCACGGACTCGTCCTACTCAGCGACGAGATCTACGAAGAGCTGGTCTTCGGCGAGGCCGTGCATCACCACGCGGCGCTCGCGGCCGGCAGCGACGTGTTGTGTCTGACCTTCGGCGGCCTGTCCAAGGCGTACCGGGTGTGCGGCTATCGGGCCGGCTGGGTCGCCGCGACCGGGCCGCTCGACCACGCCGCGGACTTACTCGAGGGGATCACGCTGCTGTCGAACATGCGGGTCTGCCCCAACGTGCCGGGCCAGTACGCGATCCCGGTGGCGCTCGCCGCGGGCACGCCCGGATCCGCGCTCCCGGCGGACGTCGTCGACCCGGGCGGCCGCCTGGAGTCGCAGCTGGCGATGGCGTCGGACGCCCTGAATGCGATCCCCGGGGTGAGCTGCGTACCGCCGCGCGGAGCTCTGTACTGCTTCCCTCGGATCGACCGCGAGATGTACGGGATCGACGACGACGAGGAGTTCGTCCTCGATCTACTGCGCTCGGAGCATGTTCTCGTCACGCACGGGACGGGGTTCAACTGGCCCGAGCCGGATCATTTCCGGATCGTCTGCCTGCCGGAGGCAGGCGTTCTGGAGCGGGCGATCGCCTCGATCGGCGACTACCTCGCCCGCCGCAGGCTCCGCGTCGCGGCCTGAACCCGGCCCGCCCCGCAAGACGCGCCGTCTCATCGTCCAGAGGGTTCCGCACACATCTCGCGAGTAGACGTGTGCGGAACCCTCTGGGCGATGGGCGCGAGCCGGTGACTTCGCGTATCCCGCCTGATCAGCCCTGGAGCGCGGGCTTGATGTAGTCCCACCCGGCGTCGAAGTTCTTCATGAAGTTGACCCAGTTGTGGGCGCCGGTCGGTGTGTAGACGACCTCGTGCTCGACACCGGCCTGGTTGAGTGCCCGCTCGAACGCCGTGGTGCCCTCGAGAACTCCGCGCTCGAGAACCACGCCCACGGCCAGCGACTGCACGTCCCCCTTGTACGCCGCGAGGTCGTCGGGCCCGATGACTCCGCTCCCTGCCGAGAAGAACACGCTCTTGCCATCCAGGCCGCCCACATGGGAGATCGTGTCGTTCTCCCGCCACTGGTCACTGCCGTGCGGGCCCCACATGTTCTGGACGTCGGCGCCGCGCGTCTCGACGGTCATGCGCAACGTCTGGTAGCCGAGCGGGTCCATGGTGGAGTAGTTGCCGCTGAACGACATCACGGCGTCGAACATGTCGTATGTCGCGGCGAGGTGCATCGCCGCCTGGCCTCCCATCGAGATGCCGCCGACCGCAGCCTTGTCGGTCACCTGCAGCTGCGACTCGACGATCCCGGGCAGCTCCTCGGTGAGGAACGTCTCCCACTTGTAGTTTCCGAGGAGCGGATCGTCGCTCTTCCAATCCGTCCAGTACGAGGCGTACGCCCCGGTGGGGGCCACGACGTGGACGTTGTCGTTCGCGAGCGGCCGCGTGTCGGTCTTGGCCATGGACCGCCATCCGGAGGGCTTCTCCGGGGAGTCGACACCGTCGAGCAGATAGAGCACCGGCGCGGGCCCCTCCCCCTTGGACGGCATCACCTCGACGAGGACCTCCCGCTGCATCGCGAAGGAGTCGACGACCCAGTATTCGTAGTCCCCGACCTTCGTCTTGCTGACGAAGCCTGGCGCTGCGACGTCCTTGTGCGGGCGGGGATCGCCGTACAGAGGAGTTTGCGAGCCCGTGCCCAGCGGGAAGTCCGCCGAGCCGACCGAGCCGATGACCCCGGCGGTCGATCCGACCGGCAGCGAGCCGATCACCTCGAGCGCCGTCTCCACTCCTCCCTCACCGAGGCTGGACACGTCGATGTCCTGGGCCGCGGCGGGGCCGGCCGAGCCGATGGTCAGGGCGGTGGCGAGAGCGCCGGCGGTGGTGGCCGCGAGGCGGCGCAGTGCGGGATTCATGTGTCTCCGATGGCGGATCGTGTCGCCGCCCGGTGACGACGAGAAAAGGTGGTGCAGAAAGAGCCGGCGGCTCAGTACAGCGCCGACTTGATGTAGTCCCAGCCGGGCTTGATCTTCGGCACAAAGGTATGCCAGTTGTGGAAGCCTGTGTCGGCGTAGTCGGCGAGATGCTTGATGCCCTCGCGATCGAGTACCCGCTCGAACTCCTCGGTTCCGGACCGCACGCCCGACTCCAGCAGGAGGCCCAGGGTCATCTTGAGGTAGTCGTCCCCGTACTCCTCGATATCTGTCTGCCCGACCCTGGGGCTGCCGGCGGAGAAGTAGACGGCGGTGTTCTCGAGGCCCTGCACGTGCGAGATCGTGTCGTGGTCCTTCCAGCGGTCGCTGCCGCGCGGGCCCCACATGTTCTCGAGCTCGCCACCCCGGCCCTCGATGGCGCCGCGGATCGACTGGTAGCCCAGCTCGTCCATGGTCGAGTAGTAGCCGGAGATGGACATGACGCCCTGGTAGAGCTCGGGGTGCGTGGCCGCGAGGTGCATCGCCGCCTGACCGCCCATCGATACGCCACCGACGGCGTTGTTGCCGTTGGTCGGCGTCCCGCGCTCCGCGAGCTGCGATTCGACGATGCCGGGCAGCTCCTTGGTGAGGAACGTCTCCCACTTGTTGTAGCCCAGAGTCGAGTCCTCGGCGTTCCAGTCCGCCCAGTACGCCGAGTACGCGCCGGTGGGCGCCACGATGTGGACGTTCTCGTTCTGCATCATCTCGTCGATGTGCACCTGGTGTCGGTAGCCGGAATTACCCTCCGGCGAGTCGACGCCGTCGAGCATGTACAGCACCGGCGCCGGGCCCTGGTCGGTGACCTGCGAGGGAACGACCTCGACGATCACCTCTCGCTGCATCGCCGCGGAGGTGACCAGCCAGTACTCGTACTCGCCGACGGTCTTGTCGAGCCCGACGAACTTCGACCCGGTGATCGTGTCCTGGCGCGGGCGGGGCGGCTTCTTGAGCTCCTGCAGCGACCCGGCGCCGTCGAGCGGGAAGTCGGAGGATCCGAGGGCGCCGAGCGAGCCGAGGGCGGACCCGAGCGGCAGTGAACCGGCGACCGAGCCGATCATCTCAACTTCCTCTAGTCCGAGCGAGGAGGTGTCGATGCCGTCGAGTTGGGCGTAGGCGGGCGTGATCGACCCGATGGTGAGGGCGAGGGTGAGGGCGCCGGCGGTGGCGGCCGCGAGGCGACGGAGTCCGAGGGACATGAGGCTCCAGATTCGAGGGGAGGGTGTGCTCGGAAAGCTTAATCGATCCTGAGTCCCGACGCGTTACCAGACCCCTCGCACGATCACCCGCGCAGGGCCCCCTCAACCGCTCCGCCGAGGTCCTGCGGCTTCCGGTTAGGGCCGAAGCGGCCCACCACCCGACCGTCGCGACCGATGAGGAACTTGGTGAAGTTCCACGTGATGCGCCCGCCGAGCATCCCGGACTTCTCCGATTTGAGCCAGCGGTACAGCGGGTGGGCATCGGCGCCGTTGACGTCGATCTTGGAGAACATCGGGAACTCCACGCCGAAGTTCCGTTCGCAGAATTCCCCTATCTGCTCATCGTCGCCCGGCTCCTGGTGCGCGAACTGGTCGCAGGGGAAGCCGAGCACCACGAGCCCGTCCTCGCGGTAGTCCTCGTAGAGCTTCTGCAGGCCCTTGTACTGCGGGGTGAATCCGCACTTGCTCGCGGTGTTGACCACCAGCACGACCCGGCCCGCGTAGTCCGAGAGGTCCTTCTCGCTGCCGTCGAGCAGGCGGGCCCGGAAGTCCGAGAGAGTGGGGGTGTCGGCCATGAGGACTCCTCGTTGTTCGCGTTGTCGTCGTCGTTCTGGTCGGTCCCCGACGCGCGCGGCTCGGTCGCGCGCGGATCACGCACCATTGTCCCCCGGCGACCGGCCCTGGTGGGGCCGTTGCCCGCTACCGGCCGCGGGAGACGTCCGGCATCGTCAGCGCCGAGGCCGCGCCGATCAGGCCCAGTACCGCCAGGAAGACCAGTGCCCACTGGACGCCGAGCAACGCGAGTGCCGAGCTGGTGCCGCCGACCAGCAACAGGATGATCCCCATGCTGGTGTTGCCCACCGCGACATAAGCGGTCCGAGTGTCTCCTTCCGCGACGTCCACGACGTAGGTCTTGCGGCCGACCCGAACGCCGGAGTGCAGCAGCGTGAGCAGGAAGTAGGAACCCACGAACACGGCCGTGCCGGCGGCCGATCCGCCGTCGAAGCCGGGGACCGCGAGCACCACCACGACCAGCGCGATCGCCACGAGCGAGGCCGCCGACGCCGCACGCGCCATCAGCAGCCGGCTGGACCGGTCGGCCATGCGGCCGAAGATCCGCCCGCCGATCAGCGACGCCACGCCCGAGGCGAGGATGAACCCGCCCAGCCCGGTCAGGGCGTGGGTGCCCGCGGCGACCGACATCGACACGATGAACGGCGGGCTCAGTGACGACACCAGCAGCAGCCCGCGCACGGAGATGAACTTCCGGAAGGTGGGATCCTCGCGGAACAGGCGCGCGGCGTCGGCGAACCACGAGCCGGACGCGCCCTCACCGCCCTCACCGCCCGAGCCCGAGGAGTCGTCCTTGCCGGACTTCTCCGACCGCCCCTCCCCTGCGGGCTCCTTGATCTGCGCGTACACCGCAGCGGACAGGGTCCACATGACCGCGCCCGCCGCCAGCAGGATCGCGATCTGCCCGGCGTCGATGTCGTGTCCGCCCACCAGCCGGATCGCCAGACCCAGCGTGACGGCCACGAGCCCCGCGGCGGAGGTGGCCAGCCCGATGATCTGCCCGCGTTCACCGGACGGGATCGTGCGCCCCTGGACGTCCTTGGACGCGATCGAACACAGGCAGCGGCCCAGCGAGAACATGACGAGCGCCGCCAGGATCCCCACGCCCGCGGCGGTCCCGTGACCGAGCGCGGCGATCGCGGCCATCACCGCCACCGACGCCGCCTGTACGCCCGCACCGGTGACGAACACCCACTTGCGCCGCCGCACCCGCACGACCAGCGGCGTGAGGAATGCCTGCGGCAGCATCGACCCGGACTCGCGGATCGGCACCAGCAGTCCCACCAGCGCGGCCGGCACGCCGATCACGTGGAACAGCCACGGCAGCACGGTCGACGCGCTGACCATCTGGTCCCCCGACGACTGGAACGTGTTGGCCGCGACCAGCCGCAGCCCGTTGCGCGGCACGTCCTGCTGCACGTCGCGGGGCAGCGCCGTCTCGGCGGGATCGACCCGCGTGACGAGGCGGGTGTACAGACGGTCGGGGGCGCTCACGTCTCAGGACAGTAGCCGCCCACTCCGACACCACCGCCCGGAACCCCACAACCGCAGAATCCGCCACCCTCCGCCCGGGTCCGCTGCCCTCCAGGGGAGGTAGCGGACCCGGAACGCGGGTAGCGGATTCCGGTAGCTGTCGGCTGGACGGGCCAGCCCGTCGGCCGTCTCGTTAGCCGAGCGGCCCGCCGCAGTTGGGCCACGCGCCGGCGCCCTGGCTGGCGAGCACCCGCTCACCCACGGCGATCTGCTGCTCCTTGGTGGCCTGGTCGGCGGTGGCGGCGTACTCGCCGCCGCCGTGCGCGGTCCAGGTCTGTGCGGCGAACTGCAGGCCGCCGTAGTAACCGTTGCCGGTGTTGATCTGCCAGTTGCCGCCGGACTCGCACTGGGCGACCTGCTCCCAGGCGGCCGGGCCGGCGGCGTTGGCGGCCGGCGTGGCGAGGCTGGCGGCCCCGGCGGCGACTCCTCCCGCGAGGAAGGCGCCGGCGAGGGTTCGGACGAGGGTCTTCTGCATTCTTCGTGACCTCCATGGGGGTCTGGCGTGTCGTGCATCGGTCGTCGGACAGCCGCCGACCCTACGTACCCGGCCGGGGAGGTGCGCAAGGTCGGAGCCGGTGCGAACCCGGGATCAGGGGATCGGCTGGGGTCGACGACGACGAGGCCCGTCGCAGGTCACGGCCCTGAATCGCCGGGTGCGATCGCCGGGCATTCGAGCGGTGGTGACATCGCCCACATCAAGGCAGGCTGGGGCCATGAGTGCTTTCGCGAAGGGCGACCATGTCGAGTGGAACTCCGAGGCGGGGATGGTCAGCGGCGTGATCCGGGCGGTCCACACCAAGGACGTGGAGTTCAAGGGCCGGACACGGCGCTGCAGCCCGGAGGAGCCGCAGTACGAGATCGCCAGCGACAAGACCGACCACGTCGCCATGCACAAGGAGAGCGCCCTGCGGAAGATCGGTAAGTGACCGACAGCTCGATCGCCATCGAGGATCGGACAACTGGCAGGCCTCGCTCGGTGGCGATCCACGAGTGCGGCGACCCGTCCGGCACACCCCTGATCCACTTCCACGGCACCCCTGGCTCCAGGCTCGAGGCGGATTTCGGTCACGAGATCGCCGCCAGGGCGGGCGTACGGGTGATCGGCTTCGACCGGCCCGGTTACGGCGCTTCCGACGCCGCGCCGATCAGCGCGGTGGGCATCGCTCACGAAGCGGAGTCGATCGCCGATCATCTGGGGCTGGAACGGTTCGCGGTGTCGGCGTGGTCAGGCGGTACCGCGTTCGCGTTGGCGACCGCCGCTGTGCTGCCTGAGCGCGTCTCACGTGTGGGGATCGCCGGCGGGTTGGCGCCGTTCGACCGGATGCCCGATGCCCGCGACTCACTCTCGCCGAACGACCTCGAGGCGCTGGCGCAGCTACCCGCCGATCCGGCTCGTGCCGCGGGGCTCTTCCGCACCGGGAACGCCGATACGCTCGGGGCGATGCTCTCGGTTCGCGACGACGAGGCGGCGCCCTGGATCGACTGGATGTTCGCGTCCAGCGACACCGAGGTGGTCGCCCGCCCCGAAGCCCGCCGCGCGCTGGCCGTGAACTTTCGTGAGGCGCTGCGCCAGGGCACGGACGCGATCGCGTGGGACAACGTGGCGTTCGTGGGCCCGTGGGGGGTGCAGGTCGAGGACGTCGTCGCGCCGGTTCTGCTCTGGTACGGAGACCGTGACGAGATTGCCCCACCGGTCAACGGGCAGTGGCTCGCCGAGCACCTCGCCCACGCCCACTTGACCGTCTACCCGGGCGAGGGCCATCTGGTACCGCTGACCTATTGGGCCGAGATACTGCGGTCACTGACTGTCGACCACCGACCCGTCGAATCACTCATGGAGGATCAACTTCGCGGTGCCGGACACGACGATCCCGTTGTGTTCCGGAATTGACACTTCGAGCAGGCTGGGGCGGCCGACATGGGCACCCTGGTGGATGTGGACTGCCCGGGATGGTGGAACCCGGCCGATCTCGCGCAGGTATGCGCCGGTGGCGGCAGCGGCGGATCCGGTTGCCGGGTCCTCGTTGATGCGGCCGACCGGAAAGATGTTGCGGGCGACGAACTCGTCCTCAGCGACGGGATGCAGCACCGTGATGGTGCCCGCCCACCCGCGCTCCCTCATCATCTCGGCGACGGGTGCCGGTGCGAATCGGAACTGGTTGAAGATCTCGGCGTCGCGCAGCACCAGCATCGGATGCCAGTTGCCGGCGAAGGCCTCGCGGGCCGGGAAGTCGGGGTGCAGGTCCCCGGCTCGCAACCCCAGTAGGTCGAGGACTCGGTCGGTCACGTCGGACGGCATCGCGCGGACATGGGGTTGCACGCTGATGAAACTCACCCGGACACCGTCATCCGTGTTCTCGACCGCCAAAGAGACCTCACCGACCTCGGTGTCGAAAACGATGCTCTCGATGCTGTATCGCTCTGCCAGCGCGACGGCGGTCGCCACGGTCGCATGGCCGCAGAACGGTACCTCCGCGGCCGGAGACCAGTAGCGAATGCCGACGATCAGACCGCGCAACTCGGTGCTGATGCTCGTCACGAACGCTGTCTCGGGGTAGCCGACTCGTGCGGCGATGCGCAACATCTCCGCATCGCTCAGTTCGGCGGCATCGAGCACTATGCCCGCGGGATTTCCCCCGCCTTCCGCTGCGGCGAACGCGGCGTACCGCAGAATCTCGGGTTCGACCAAGGACTTCATGAGTCAAGGCTAAACATCGCGCGTCGCGTCAGCCCGCGGGCCGAGTGGAGGATCAGGCAGTGGCGACTCAGCCAGCGACGGCGGCCGCGAGGTTGCCCAGGCTGTCGGCGAGCTGCTTCTCCGACACCACCGGGAACGACAGCTTCTCCCGGAGCTTCTTGTCGACCGCGGACCAGTCGTAGGTGAGCCGGACCCTGGTCGAGTCGGGCCCCTCGGGCGTGAGCTCCCAGACCCACTCCCAACCGGGGGGCTCGGTGCCGGCGGGGGCGGTCTTCCACGCGAGCAGCTTGTCGTCGACGAACCCGGTGACGTGGTTGTCGGTCCGGTACTCGCCGCCCATGGCCTCGGCGTACATGTCCATGGTGAACACGTCGCCCACCTGCTGGATGCGGTCGGTCTTGTAGTCGCCGCGGACCATCCCCGAGCCGTCCAGCCGGGCGTGGTTCTCCGGGTTGGACAGGCACTCGAAGATCTCGGCCGCCGAGTGGTCGATCACTCGCTCGACGATGACGTTGGTGGAATCACTCATGCCCCCACCGTGCACGCTGACGGCCGAGCGCGCATCCGCTGCGCGGCCGAGATCGTCGAACGCTTGCCGGGTAGCCCGGGCCCGGGTAGGCACGAGGTATGGGAACCACACTCGAGATCACGACCGACGACGGAACCGCCGAGGCCTACCTGACCGGGTCCGGCCCGGGTGTGCTGTTCTTCATCGACGCCATCGGGCTGCGGCCGCGCATCGAGGAGATGGCCGACCGGATCGCCGGCTGGGGCTACACCGTCCTGGCTCCGAACGTCTTCTACCGGCTCGGCACCAGGGAAGAACTGCTCCCGCCGATGGACCTGACCGTCCCCGAGAACCGGAAGGCGTACGGGCCGGTGATCATGCCCCGCGTGCAGGGCTATACGCCGGACCTGTCCGACCCAGACACCGCGCGTTGGCTCGACGTCCTCGGCGAGCACGCGCGCCCGGGGCCCGTCGGCGTGACCGGCTATTGCATGGGCGCCCGGTTGGCGGTGCGGGCGGCGGCGCTCCGGCCCGAGCAGGTGGTGGCGGCCGCGGGCTTCCACGGCGCGGCCCTCGTCGACGGCTCCGAGGCGAGCCCGCATCTGCTGCTGCCGCACTGCCGGGCCGAGTTCGCGTTCGGACACGCCGACGCGGACCCGGCCAACGACGCCGAGGCGATCGCCGAGCTGGGCCGGACGCTCGACGCCGCCGGGCTGACCGCGGTGAACGAGACCTATCCGGACGCCCCGCACGGCTTCAGCATGTCGGACACCGCCTCCTACCAGGAAGAAGGCGCCGAGCGGATGTTCCGCACGCTGGAGGCCCTCCTCCAGCGCACGCTGGGCGGCCCCGCCCGGGGCTGACTCCGGCAGGCTGCCCGCCCGGGGCGGGCCGCCTCCGGCGGGCCGGCCCCGGGCGCGCCTCAGCCGCGGCGGGCCGTGAAGCGACCGATCAGGCGGGTGCCCGCCAGGAACGGGACCCGCGTGAACCGCTTGGAGTACCAGGCGAAGGTCGCGAACGCGTCCGGGGTGATCACGACACGGCGGGCCTCTATGCCCCGGATCGCCCGCCGGGCGATGATCTCCGAGGTGAGGTGCGTCTTGGAGAGCAGCTTGCGCGCCATCTCGTCCGACTGTGCATCCTCCCCGGACAGCGAATCCGCCAAACCGGACTGGAAGAACTGCGGGCAGATCACCGACGTCGACACCCCCCGGTGCCGCAGTTCCGCGTCGAGGGTCTCCCCCAGCGCGACCGCCGCGGCCTTGGTGGCGTTGTAGGCGCTCATCTGCGGTGCGTGCACCAGGCCGGCCGCCGAAGCGGTGATGACGATCCGGCCGCCGTCCGGGATCCGGCCGGCGAAGGTGCGGCAGCCGCGCACGACCCCCAGCAGGTTGATCTCGACGATCCGCTGCCACGCGGCCATCGACGTGATTTCGATCGGCCCGCCCACCGCGATGCCGGCGTTGTTGACCAGTACGTCCAGTCGGTCGATCTCCGCGGCCGCCGTCTCCCAGTCCGCGTCCGAGGTCACGTCCAGTCGGCGGTACGTCCAGCGCCCGGTCAGCGCCCGCACCTCGGCCGGCGCCTCGGCGTGGACATCCGTGAGGATCACCTCGTCACCGAGCGCCAGGAACTCGCGCGTCAGCGCCAGCCCGAGCCCGGATGCCGCACCGGTGATGAGGACACGACGCGAGCCGGCCTCGGCCGCCGACGCCCCCGCGCGGCCACGTCGGGAAAGGAATCCGCTCATCGGGTCAGGCCCACCTTGTCGTCGTCGTTCTCGTCGTCGAACTGGATGCCCGCGGCCTCGTGGCCCGCGACCTCAGGACTCGCGGCGGCGCTCCCCACGTCTGGCCGCCCGCCGGACAGCTCCACGTCCGGACCGAAGGCCATCCCGCGGCGCTGGTCGCCGAACGCCAGCTCCGGGATCTCCACCAGGTAGTTCTGCACGTAGCGCCACGGCCGGGTCTCGCCCTGCTTGGGGAAGAGATGGCCGTCGCGCCGGATGTAGCCGGCGTCGAAGTCGAGCAACAGCCGATCGGCGGGCTCCTCGGGCGCAGTCGGCGCGTACACGGTGTCGCCCCGCTTCCACAGTTTGACCATGTAGCGCGAGACCATGTCGGCGCGCAGTGTCCACGACGAGTTGATATAGCCGACGGTGAAGCTGAAGTTGGGCACGCCGGCGAGCATCATGCCGCGGTAGGTCGCCTGGGCGGAGATGTCCAGGGGCCGGCCGTCGATGCTCAGGGTGCCGCCGCCGAACGCCTGGAGCCGCAGGCCGGTGGCGGTGACTATCACGTCGGCGGGGATCTCTTCGCCTCCGACGAGCCGGATGCCGGTCGGGGTGAACGTCTCGATGTGCCCGGTCACCACTCGCGCACCGCGCTGCAGTGAGCGGAAGATGTCGCCGTCGGGGGCCTTGCACACGCGCTGATCCCACGGGCGGTAGTCGGGCGTGAAGTGCTGGTCGATCATCTCGGCGGAGATGTAGCGCCGCTGCATCGCGCGCAGCGCCCGCTTGAACAACCACGGCACCCGCTGCGCGATCACGAACTGCGACATGTCGCGCGCACCGTGGTTGAAGCGCGCGACCTTGTAGGCAAGCGGCCCCGGCAACAGACGCTTCCACACCGCGCTGATGGTGTCCTTCTCCGGCAGCGGGCCGATGTAGCTGGGGGTGCGCTGCAGCATCGTGACCTCGGCGCCCAGCTGCTCCAGCGACGGCAGTAGCGTGACTGCCGTTGCGCCGGAGCCGATCACGACGATCTTGCGGCCCTCGTAGTCCATGTTCTCGGGCCACTGCTGTGGGTGGATGATCTCGCCGCGGAAGTCGGCCTCGCCCGGGAACTCGGGGCGGTAGCCCTCGGCGTGCGAGTAGTACCCGGCGCCGTAGTGGACCCGGCGGGCCCACACGATGCGCTCGGTGGTGGTCGAGGCGTCGCCGGCCGCGACGTCGGCGGAGGCGTCGCCGCCCACGCGGCACGTGATGCGGTACAGCTGTAGAGCGGTGTTCCAGTCGGAGTCGGCGACCCACGACCGCAGATGCAGCCGGTCCAGCGCGCCGGCCTCACGGGCGGTGTCGCGGATGTACTCCTTGATGTCGGCGCCGCCGCCGAGCGTGGAGTCGTGCGGCCACGGCCGGAACGGGAAGCCGAAGGTGGCCATGTCCGAGTCGGAACGGATGCCCGGATAGCGGAAGGTGTGCCACGTTCCGCCGAGATCGTCATGGGCGTCGTGGATCTCCCATTCCCACTGCGGGAAGGTGCGATTGACGTGGTGCGCGAGATCGATCCCGGAGATCCCCGCGCCCACGATCAGCAGGTCCAGCGGGTTCTCTGGCGTCGCGCCCGGCCGCTGGCGGCTGTCGGTGGAAGTACTCATGCCGAGTACCGTAGCCGCGCCTGGCGTCAGAAACCTTCCGTAATGCGCCAACAAGTTGAGAATTCGCGCCACCCGACGCAGGGTTACCCCATGGCATTCATCCGATCGGCAGGCCTGCGCGGCGTCCGACAGGTGGTCACCGACCTGGGCGGGGACCCCGACGACCTGGCCCGGCGCTGCGGCCTGCCGACCGCCGCCCTGGACAGCGACGAGATCCTGGTCGAGGACCTGGCGATCGCCCTGCTACTGGAGACGGCCGCCGCGGAGCTCGACTGCCCGGACCTCGGCCTGCGGGTGGCCCAGCTCCAGGACCTGGACATGCTGGGCCCGGTCGCCGTGGCCGTGAAGAACGCGCGCAGCACCACCCAGGCGCTCGAGATGACCTCCAAGTACCTGTTCTTCCACTCGCGGTCGATCGAGATCACCGTGATCCCCGATCCCAGGGGCGACGACGACGTGCTGGGCGTGCGTTTCGGATACCGCGACGTAGACCAGGAGATCCCTCCGCAGTCCGTCGACCTGGTGCTCCTGTTCCTGCACCGCGCGATGCAGAGCGTGCTGGGGCCTGACTACGGACTCCTGTCGGTGGAGTTGCCGAACGAACTCGGCGCTGCGGAGCAGCAGTACCGGGAGCTATTCGGCGCCCCGGTGGCGGCGTCGACCCCGGGCGCGGTGCTGCGCGTGCCGTCCGCGCTGCTCGGGCAGCCCATCCCCGGCGGCGACCAGACCCTGCAGCAGTTGGCGCTCCGGTACCTCGACCAGCACGTCCCCGCGGACCGACGCGGCTTCGTCGACCACGCCCGGGCGGTGCTGCACCAGTCGCTGGAGACCGGCACCTCCTCGCTCGCGGACGTGGCCGGCCTGCTGGCGGTGTCGCCGCGCACGCTGCAGCGCGAGCTCGCCAAGGAGAACACGACCTTCGCCGCGATCCGCGACGACGTCCGTCGCGAGACGGCGCTGAGACTGCTCACCACCACGGAGATCCCGCTGTACCAGATCGCTTCCGCCCTCGACCTGGGCGATGCGACCACGTTCAGCCAGTACTCGCGCCGCTGGTGGGGCAAGACCGCTCGCCAGGTGCGACTCGGCGGCACGCCTGCCGCCGAGGTGGGAGACTGGAGACCATGAGCTCGATCCCGGCGTCCGACCCCCTGGCCATGCTGCGCTCCGGACGGGGACCGGAGGACGGGGCCGAGCCGGACGACCCGATCCGCGAGCAGATCCTCGACGCCGCGACGGCGCAGTTCCAGAGCGTGGGGATCGCCCGGTCCACGATGAACGACATCACGCGGCGGGCCGGCCTGGCGCGGATGACCCTGTACCGGCGGTTCGCCAACAAGCAGGAACTCGTCGAGGCGACGCTGCTGCGTGAGTCGGCGTGGTTCCTGTCCGATCTGCAGCAGGAGATCGACGCCCACGACACGGTGGAGGACAAGCTCACCGAGGGGTTCGCCTTCACCGTCGAGACACTGCGCGATCATGACCTGCTCAACCGGCTCCTGGAGACCGAGGCGGAGGCGACCGTCCCGCATTTCACGGTCCAGGGGGCGCCGCTGATCACCGCGGCCGCGCACTTCCTGGCCGGCGAGGTCTCCCGCAACGCCCCCGACTCGCGCAGCTACGAGGAACTGCTGGTCGTTGCCGAGGTGACCGTGCGGCTCGTCATCTCGTTCGTCCTCAGTCCGTCCATGGTCATCGATCTGGACGACCCCGAGGTCTCCCGGGCGTTCGCCCGCAACCACCTCGGTCCGCTGCTCGGCCCGTCGGCGTTCGCCGGCGAGGCCGGACCAGCGCATTCCTGAGTAATTCTTCGCAGGCGGTTGACGAAACACCCCTCCGTGTCTAGCGTCAGTTACAAATAGATCGCGGATGTCACTCTGTATCGATCCGCATGTGGCTCCCACGCTCCCGGCAACGGCCGGTGACCGGAAGGATGATCATGACTGCTGTCGCACCCGCCCCGTCGGCGACCACCGAGGAGTACGAGAACACGCTCCGGCGCCTGTCGGACGCCTCGGTCCACCGCAGCTTCGACCCGTTCAAGGACATCTCCTGGGACCACCCGGACTTCAAGGCGGATCCCACCGACAAGCGCTGGATCCTGCCCGCTGGGATCGACCCGCTGGGCGGGCACCCCTGGTACCTGGCGCAGCCCGAGGAGAAGCAGATCGCGATCGGCCTGTGGCGCCAGGCCAACATCATGAAGGTCGGCCTGCAGTTCGAGAACATCCTGATCCGCGGGATCATGCAGTACGTCTTCAAGTCGGAGAACGGCTCGGCCGAGTTCCGCTACCTCACGCACGAGGCCACCGAGGAGTGCCACCACACCCAGATGTTCCAGCAGGGTGTGAACGCCATCGGCGCGGACGTCCCGGGAATGCCCAAGTGGCTGCGCCGGATCTCGCCCATCATCCCGATGGCGGCCGGCCCGTTCCCGGTGGCCTTCTTCATCGGGGTCCTCGCCGGCGAGGAGCCGATCGACCACACGCAGAAGCAGGTCCTGCGCAACTCGGACAACCTCCCGCCGGTGCTGTCGCGGATCATGGAGATCCACGTCGCCGAGGAGGCCCGCCACATCTCCTTCGCCCACACCTTCGTCGCCCGCAACGCGCCGCGCATGTCCCGCCGAGAGAAGTTCCTGGTCTCGCTGGCGTTCCCGGTGATCATGCGGCTGCTGTGCGACGCGATCCTCAAGCCGACCAAGGAGTTCCGCGACGCCTTCGACATCCCACAGGAGGTCGTCGACGAGCTGTACTGGGACGGCCCTGAGTCGCGCCGGTTCCTGTCGGACCTGTTCGGTGACGTGCGCATGCTCGCCGAGGATTCCGGGCTCATGAACCCGACCGCCCGCCGCGTGTGGAAGGCGCTGAAGATCGACGGCCGCCCCTCCCGCTTCCGCGGCGAGCCGCCGGTCGCGTTCCACGAGCCGGCCCCGGCCGCCGCCGCGAGCTAGGCTGCCATGCCCCACGTCATCACGCAGGCCTGCTGCGCGGACGCCTCATGCGTCCACGCTTGCCCGGTCAACTGCATCCATCCCACGCCGGACGAGCCGGATTTCGGCACCGCCGAGATGCTCTACATCGACCCGGTGTCGTGCGTGGACTGCGGCGCGTGCGTGGGGGCGTGCCCGGTCGGGGCGATCGTGCCGCACACCGAGCTGGCCCCGGAGCAGCAGGACTTCCTGCGTATCAACGCCGAGCTCACCGGGGACAACCGTCCGTCCCGGCCCCAGGCCCGCGTGCCGGCGTTGGTGCGCCTCGGTCCGACCCGCACAACGCTGCGGGTCGCGGTGGTGGGCGCCGGCCCGGCCGCGCTGTACGCCGCGGACGCCCTGCTGCGACAGGACGACGTGCAGGTCACGGTCTTCGACCGGCTGCCGGTGCCGCACGGACTCGCCCGCCACGGCGTGGCGCCCGACCACACCAGCACCCGTGCGGTCGCGGACCTGTTCACCGCGATCGAGGACGAGCCCGGCTTCGACTACCGGCTGGGCGTGCGGATCGGCGAGGACGTCACCGCCGCCGAACTCGCCGCGCACCACCACGCCGTCATCTACGCGACCGGCGCGGGGACCGACCGGCCGCTGTCCATCCCGGGCACCGACCTCCCCGGCAGCACGTCCGCGACAGAGGTGGTGGCCTGGTACAACGATCACCCCGACCACGTGGACGCGCACGTGCCGCTGGACCACGAGCGCGCGGTGATCGTCGGCAACGGCAACGTGGCGCTGGACGTCGCGCGCATCCTGGCCACCGACCCGGAGCGGCTGGCCGACACCTCGATCGCTCCGCACGCCCTGGACGCGTTGCGCCACAGCCGGGTGCGGGAGGTGGTGGTGCTGGGCCGGCGCGGCCCGCAGCACGCCGCTTTCACCCTGCCCGAGCTGGTGGGTCTGGCCACGCGGGAGGACATCGACCTGCGCGTCGACGCGCCCGACGGCATCGACGTGGACGCCACCGCCGACCGTCAGACGCGCCTCAAGCTGGAATATCTCGCCGAGCTCGCCGCGCGCCAGACCGACGCGCCGGGCGATCGCCGCCGGATCGTGCTGCGCTTCCAGGCCTCCCCCGTGGAGGTCGTGGGAACCGACCGTGCGGAGGGCCTGCGGGTGGTGCGCACCGAGCTCGAGGTCGACGACGACACCGGCACCGCCCGCGCCGTCCCGGTTTCCGGCTCCGAAGAGGTCATCGCGGCCGGACTCATCCTGGGTTCGGTCGGCTACCGTGGCGTTCCGGTGCCGGGAGTGCCGTTCGATCCGGCCTCCGCGACGATCCCCAGCTCGCAGGGCCGCGTGCTCGACGAGCCCGGCGGCAGCGAGTTGCCGGGCCAGTATGTGGTGGGCTGGATCAAGCGCGGACCGCGCGGGTTCATCGGCTCCAACAAGACGTGTGCGGCGGAGACCGTCAACGCCCTGTTGGCCGACGCCAACTCGGGGACGCTGCCGTCGCCGCGGCCCGCGTTTGAGTTCGACGCGCTGCTACGCGGTCGCCGACCCGATCTCATCGACGGTGCGGCATGGCGCCGCGCCCGCCCCCGCGCAAAGGCCGCTGCCTCTGTTTAGTGGGCCCGGGTTTCTCCCGGACGACCGACCGCCGCGCCGACCCGGCGACGGCCCAACCCCGCGGCCATCCAGTCGACCAGGTCCGCGACGTACTCGTGGTGCGGTGGGAACGAGTCGGGGGAGGCCTCGGCACGGACGGCGAGGTCGGAGGTGACGACGACGACGAGTTGCCGCACCCGGTGCCGTGCCATCTCCGGGCCGCACCGTCGCGCCGTCTCGCTGACCAGCACCTCGATCTGATCCTGGAGCGCGGTGCCGCCGACCGGCCCGGCGGTGACGGTCCGACCGACCTCGGTCAGCGGTCCCACCTGGGCGATCACCCGGAGTGTGCAGCGCCCTTCTTCGTCGAGGAGCAGATCCGCGAGCGGTGCCACCACGGCGCGTACCGCCTCGGGCAGGTCGGGCGGGTCCGTGCGCCAGCGCGCCAGGTCGGCCCGGCGCTCGTCCTCCATCCGCGCCACGCCGTCGGCGAGGATCTGCGCGAGCAGGCCGCTGCGGGAGCCGAAGTGATAGTTGATCGCCGAGTCGTTTCCCTGCCCGGCGTCGGCGATGATGTCCCGGACCCGGGCCGACTGCCAGCCCTCGTCCGCGAAGCGGCGCAGTCCGGCCAGGTAGAGGGCCCGGCGAGTGTCGGCGGAGGTGCGCGGCATGGGCCGAGTCTAGACGGATTCGGCCCGACCCCTTCCCCCGGATTAACAGTAGGTGTTAAATGGCGGCATGTCCGCCGAGACGCCCTCCGCAGCCACTGCCCCGCCCGTCCCTTCCGCGCCGACCACCGCAACGGCCGACTTGTTCGACCCCTTCGATCCCGCGCACCTCGCCGACCCGTACCCGGCCTACCGGGTCCTCCGCGAGACCGACCCTGTCCACCACCACGTCAGCGACGGCACCGCTGACCGCCCCGACTTCTGGGCCCTGTCCCGCTACGCGGACGTCGACGCGGCGGTCACCGCACCAGACCTCTTCTCCTCCGCCAGCGGTCTGACCTTCTACCCGGACGAGATCGCCGCGCTCGGCCTGGCCCCGACCATCGTGATGATGGATCCGCCCGAGCACTCGACCAAGCGCCGCCTGTTGGCCAGGGCCTTCTCGCCGAAGCGGGTGGCCGCCACCGAGCCGGTCATCCGCGAGTTCGTGCGGGGCCGCCTCACCGACCTCAGCACGCGCTACTCCGCCGGCGAGTCCGTCGACCTCCACCGCGACTTCTCCTCGCAGGTGCCGACGTTCGTGCTCTCGCACCTGTTTGACCTTCCGGAGGCCGACCGTCCGCTCTTCGACCCGTGGGTCACCGCTCTCACCTCACTCCAGGAGGAGGGCTTCCGCCCCGAGGGACTCGCGGGCGATGCCGTCTCGGCGGTCGCGGCGATGTTCGAGTACTTCGGGGCGCTCATCACGGAGCGTCGTGCGGCCCCCGGGGACGACCTCATCTCGGCGCTCACCCGGGCCGAGATCGATGGCCATACCCTCACCGACTGGGATGTCCTGGGGTTCTGCTTCGTGATCGTCGCCGGCGGCAACGACACCACCGGCAACCTCATCTCGCACACCGCCGCTCTGCTCGACCGGCACCCCGACCAACGAGCGATGCTCGCCGCGGACCCCGGCCTCATCCCCGGTGCGCTCACCGAATGTCTGCGCTTCGAGTCCAGCGTGCAGGCCCTGGCGCGGACCACGACCCGCGATGTGACGATCGAGGGCACGACGATCCCGGCCGGGGAGAAAGTGATGATGCTGTACGGATCGGCCAACCGCGACGAGCGCCACTACGGCCCCACCGCCGACCGGCTCGACATCACCCGCGAGGACACCGGTCATCTCGCGTTCTCGCGCGGCCCGCATTTCTGCATCGGCTCCCACTTCGCCCGGTTGCAGGCCCGTCTCGCGGTCGAGGAACTCTATGCGGCCCACCCACGCCTGGGCGTCGACCACCACAACGCCGTCCGCGCGCTCTCACCCTTCACGCGCGGCTATGCGTCCCTGCCCGCCATGAACCTGTCCGGCACCGCCTGACCTCGCGCGTCAGGTGCCGCAGTAGGTGACGTGCGGGGCGGCACCCGCCGGGGACGGCTCGGTGAACCGCTCGAGGCCGGGGCGCTCGGTGTAGGGATCGGCGACGACGACGAGGAGCTGCTCCACCGGCCCGAGATCCCCGGCCGTGGCGGCGTCCAGCGCTTCCTCCACCAGGTGGTTTCGCGGGATGTAGACGGGGTTGGCGAGCGCCATCTCCGGAGCCGAGGGAGCGAGCGCCCGCCAGCGCGCGAGCCAGGCGTCGACCGGGCCCTCCCCGGCGCCGGGGTCGGCCTCCGTGCAGGTGCCCGCCGGTGAGGCGGCGAACACCTCGCGCAGGCCGGCCTCGTCCCCGCGGGCGGCGCCGGTCAGGTGCCGGAAGAAGTTCGTGAAATCGACGCGCGTGGTGGTCAGCAGCGCCAGCAGGTCGTCGATGAGGGCGCGGATCGCCTCGGCGTCGGCCGGCTCGGTGCCCAGCCCGAGCTTGGCCTTCATCCCGGCGGTCCACGCCCGCTCGTACTCCTCGGGGAAGGTGCCCAGGACCTCACTGAGCATCCGGACCGCCTTCTCCGGGTCCGGGTCGACCAGCGGGATGAGGGTCTCGGCGAAGCGCGCGAGATTCCACTGCACGATCCCCGGCTGGTTGCCGTACGCGTACCGGCCGCCGGTGTCGATGGAGCTGAAGACGGTGGCCCGGTCGTAGGACTCCATGAACGCGCACGGCCCGTAGTCGATCGTCTCGCCGGAGATCGTGGTGTTGTCCGTGTTCATGACGCCGTGGATGAACCCGATCAGCATCCAGCGGGCCACGAGGTCGGCCTGGACGCGCACGACGGAGGCGAACAGCTCCAGGTACGGGTTCTCCGCGTCCGCCGCGTGGGGGTGGTGCCGGGCGATCGCGTGTTGGGCCAGTCGACGCAGCACCGTGTCGTCGTTGTCGTCGTCGTTGTCGTGGTGGCCGTCGACCCTGTCGCCACCTGCGGCTCCGCCCCCGCCACCCGCGGCGCCGGTCCCGCCACCGGCGCCACCCGCGGCGAGCGCTCGCGCGAACTGGAACGTGCCCACCCGCTCGTGGCCGGCCGCCACCCGCGCCAGCACCGCGCCCGGCAGCGGCTGCTCGCGGTACACGGTGTCGCCGGTCGCGGTGACCGCCAGCGACCGGGTCGTGGGCACGCCCAGCGCGTGCATGGCCTCGCTGATCACGTACTCACGCAGCATCGGGCCCACCGCAGCCTTCCCGTCCCCGCCCCGGGCGAACGGGGTACGGCCCGAGCCCTTGAGGTGCAGGTCGCGGCCGTCGGCGAGTTCGCCCATCAGCAGGGCGCGGCCGTCGCCGAGCCGCGGTGAGTAGCCGCCGAACTGATGGCCGGCATAGCCCTGCGCGACGGGCGTCGCCCCCTCCGGGACGTGGTTGCCGACCAACAGTCGCACGCCGTCCTCGCTGCGCAGGTGGTCGGGGTCGAGACCCAGTTCGGCGGCGAGGGGTTCGTTGAGCAACAGCAGCTCCGGCGCGGCCGCCGCCGCGGCCTGCCAGGGCACGACCAGCTCCGGGAGGACGGTGGCGTAGCGGGCGCCGAGACGCGGCGCGGCGGACTCCGGGGTGCTCATACCACGACGATACGGACGGCGGGGACGATGCGACCGGCGGCGCCGGTTCGGCCCCGGCGCCGCCTCACCCGCAGGACCCGACCTACACTGGCCGCATGTCCGCCACGGCGACGCGACTGTTGCTGCTCGGTGCAGTGAAGATCTTCGAGCCGGTCAACGCCTATCAGATCCGGCGTGAGCTCGTCTCCTGGGACGTGGACGAGTGGGCGCACGTCAATCCGGGGTCGGTGTACTCGGTGCTGCGGACCCTCACCAGGCAGGGGTTCGTCGACCGGCACGACATCACCGACGCCGGCCGGGCGGCGGCGGTCTACACCGTGACCGCGCGGGGGAAAGCCGAGTTCGTGCAGCTCATGGAACGCGGGCTGACCACCGTGGACCACTCCGAGCCGTTGCTGTTCCACACCGCGCTCGCGATGTTGCCGCACGTGGAACGGGAGCCGGCGAGGGTGTGGCTGCGCTCGCGGATCGTGCAGTTGCGGGACACCGCGGGCATCCCGGCGAGGCGCGGATCGGCGGCGCCGCCGTACGTGGCGGAGATGCTCGAGCTGTGGCGCCGCGAGGCAGCCGCCCAGCTGGACTGGTGCGAATCGCTGGTCGCACGGGTGGAGGCGGGGGAGCTGCACTTCTCCGGTGAGCCCGCCGGATCGGGACCGTCGACCGGCGAGCCCGCGCAGATGGAAGCGGAACGGGCCCGCTACCGGGAGATCCTCGGCCCGGTCTGACTCCTGCGGTGGACGACCGCGTCCGGTCCGGCTGTGGCGACTTGGGCCACTGGTGACCGCGTCCGGCCCGTGCGCGATTCCCGGGCCCGCTGTTGACCGCGTCCGGTCCTGCACCTAGTGTTCAACATTGAACACCCGGTTCGCCGTGGCACCGCTCCCCGACATCGCCCCCCGGTGGCGCACGCGGGTGTTCCTCACAGCCGGCGCCTGACCGACCGCGTCGGGCGCGACACGCCCCCTCCCCCCGGAGTCCGACAATGCGCATGACCGTCTTCGGCGTCGGATACCTCGGCGCCACCCACGCCGCCTGCATGGCCTCGCTCGGCCACGACGTGCTGGGGGTCGACGTGGACGTCGAGAAGATCTCACACCTGTCGCGGGGCGTGGCGCCCCTCTACGAACCCGGACTGCCGGAACTGCTGCTGGAAGGGCTGGAGACCGGGCGCCTGCGGTTCACGACCGACTACGCGGAAGCCGCCGACTTCGCCGACCTGCACTTCATCTGCGTCTCCACCCCACAGCGCAAAGGCGAGTTCGCGGCGGACACCACCTATGTCGACGCGGTGGTGGAGGAGCTGGTCCCGCTGCTGCACCGTGACGCCGTACTCGTGGGAAAGTCCACGGTGCCGGTGGGGACGGCGGCACGGCTCGACGAGCTCGCCGGTCGACTCGCCGCGGACGGGGTGGCCGCCCGCGTGGTGTGGAATCCGGAATTCCTGCGCGAGGGGTTCGCGGTCGAGGACACGCTCGAGCCCGATCGGGTGGTGCTGGGCGTCGCCGACGACGACGACGTGGCCGAACACCTGCTCCGCGAGGCCTACCGGCCACTTTTGCACGACCCCGGTCACGCACCCCTGATCGTCACCGATCTCGCCACGGCCGAGATGGTCAAAGTGGCGGCGAACGCCTTTCTGGCCACCAAGATCTCCTTCATCAACGCCGTCGCCGAGGTCTGCGAGGCCGCGGGCGCGGACGTCACCGTCCTGGCGCGGACGATCGGTATGGATCCGCGGATCGGCCCCCACTTCCTGCGTGCGGGTCTGGGCTTCGGCGGAGGCTGTCTGCCGAAGGACATCCGTGCCTTCATGGCGCGTGCCGGTGAGCTCGGCGCGGACCAGGCACTCACGTTCCTCAGAGAGGTCGACTCGATCAACGAGCGGCGCCGCGAGAGGATGGTCGAACTCGCCGCCGACATGTGCGGAGGCTCCCTGATCGGCACGACCGTCGCGGTCCTGGGAGCGGCCTTCAAGCCCGACTCGGACGACGTTCGTGACTCGCCGGCGCTCAACGTGGCCGGGCGGTTGTCTCTCAGGGGAGCCCAGGTGAGCGTCTACGACCCGCAGGCGATGGACAACTCACGGCGCGTGTTCCCCACCCTGGACTACGCGGATTCCGCCCTGGGGGCCTGCCGGGACGCCGATGTGGTGATCCTGGCGACCGAGTGGGAGGAGTTCGTGGCCCTCGATCCGGCATCGGTCGCCGAGGTGGCGCGGGGACGCGTGGTGCTCGACGGCCGGAACTGCCTGCCCCGCGAGGACTGGTGCGCCGCAGGGTGGACCTACCGGGCGCTCGGCCGGGGATGAGCCGCGGACGAGCACCCTTTGAGGAGCGACGATGGACACCGGCGAAACGGGCGCGGTCACGATCCGGGCACCTCACCCCGGCGACGCCCCGCAGCTCGGCGCGCTGCACAACGCGGTGTGGCGCGCCGCCTACGCCGGAATGGTCGCCGCCGAGCATCTCCGCCGTCTCGACGACACGGTGGCCACGCGACACTGGGCGGACGTCCTCGCCAGCCTGGACGAGGCGGGGAGGGCTCCCACCGGGCGCGTCATCACGGTCGCCGTGACCGGCGACGAGGTGATCGGCTTCCTCTCCACCGGGCCGGGGCGCGGGAAGGACCCGCCGACGGGACTCGAGATCGAGGCCCTCTACGTCTCGGTGCGCCACCACGGCACCGGAGTCGCCGACGACCTCCTGCGGGCGACGGTGCGAGGCCGCCCCGCCCACCTGTGGGTCCTGACCGACAACGCTCGGGCCATCTCGTTCTACCGCAGGCACGGATTCGAGCCGGACGGCGCCCGGTCCACCCACGCCCCGACCGGCGCGGAGACGATCCGCATGACCCGCCGGTGAAGGTCTCCCCCGCAGACCGTGGAGATAAGTGCCTTCCGCCGGCGGGGCGTCGTGCCGCACCGTGGAGGTGATCGGAGTGGCGATCACTCCGACGGACGCCACCTTCTACCACGGGAGTGAGCACGATGAGCGTCACCACGACACCCGACTCCCCGCCCCGGGACGAACCGTTACGCATCGCCGGGCGCGTCCTGCCCGAAGGCCTCGAACGCGAGCTGTGGATCGTCGACGGGACGATCTCGCCGGTGCGCCTGCCCGGGGCGCGGACACTCGCGGAGGACTGCTGGGTGATGCCCGCCCTCGTCGATGCGCACCTGCACCCCGGCGTCGCCGAGATCGGCGGCCCGCTCGACCTGCCGACACTGGAGGCGGACCTGCGCGCTCTCGCGCACGCCGGTATCGGCGCGGCCCGCGTGGTCGGGTCACCGTCACCGATACCGGAGAACTGGCACGCGCGGGCCGGACTCCCGCTACTGCGGTCGGCGGGTGTGGCCGTCGCCGCGCCGGGACGCTTCATCGACGGCTGGGGACGCCGCGCGGACGGGCCGGAACTCCCCTCGGCCTGCGCCGAGGAGTGCACGGCCGACTGGGGGAAGATCATCGCCGACTGGTTTGACGACGAGGGCGGCTACGGGCCCTCCTACTCTCCACAGCAGATCGCGTCAGCGGTCGCGGCCGTCCACGCCACCGGAGCGCGGGTCGCGGTCCACACGCAGGGCGCGGAGGCCGGCGCCAGCGCGGCCGCAGCCGGTGCGGACTCCATCGAACACGGTATGCACCTTCCCGACTCCGCACTCCACGACCTCGCCTCGAACGGTGGATTCCTGGTCCCGACGGGGTACGTCTTCACCCGGCTCGCCGAGTCGATGTCCGATCCCGGGCTCCCGGAACGGATGCGAACGTGGTTCGCGGACGGTGTGGCCGGGCACCCCGAGGTGGTCGCCTCCGCCCTGGCCGCCGGTGTCACCGTTCTCGCGGGTACCGACCTGCCCGTCGGGTCCCTCGTCGACGAGGTCCTGTGGCTGCACGCCGCCGGAATGTCCGCACACGAGGCCGTGGGCGCGGCGAGCTGGACGGCCCGCGAGGTGCTCGATCTACCCCGCCTGCGGCCCGGCGACCGCGCCGATCTCCTCTGCCTTGCCACCGACCCCGGAAACGACCCGGAGGTTCTCCGTACACCCGACCTCGTTGTTCTCGACGGCCGGCCGATCCGCCGGTCCGACACACCCCGGGAGGTGTTCTGAATGGACAGGTTCGACTACGTCATCGTCGGCGCCGGGACCGCGGGATGCGTGCTGGCCGACCGGCTCTCCGAGAACCGGGAGGTCAGCGTGCTCCTGATCGAGGCGGGCGGTGAGGACACCGACCCCCGCATCTCGATGCCCCGGGGATTCGCCGAGCTGCTGGGCGATCCCGGCGCCGCCTGGCACTACCCGACCCGACCGGTCGGGCCGGCCGGGCAGGTCGAGTACTGGGTCCGGGGCAGGACGCTCGGCGGGTCCAGCTCGGTCAACGGCATGGTGTACAACCGCGGCCACCGCGCAGACTACGACGCGCTGGCCGACCGCGGTGCCCCGTGGTGGGGATGGGAGGACATGCTCCCGGTCTTCCGTGCGATCGAGGACCACCAGCTCGGGGGCAGCGGGCTACGCGGCGAAGGAGGCCCCCTGTCCGTCTCGACCGCCGAGACCGGGGACCCCCTGCTCGAGGACGTCCTCGCCGCCGGCTCCGCGCTCGGCTGGCGGCGTGTCCGTGATCTGAACGCCGCCGACACCGAACGGATCGGGTACACGTCCGCGACCGTGCGGGACGGTCGCAGGTGCAGTGCGGCGAGGGCGTTCCTCCACCCGGCCATGAGCCGCCCCAACCTCACCGTCGCGACGGGCACCCGCGTGGACGGACTGGTGCTCCACGACGGCCGGGCGGTCGGCGTCCGGGGCCGCGAGGGCGACCGGCACGTCGAGTACCGCGCGGTGCGCGAGGTGATCCTGTCGGCCGGTGCACTGGCCACTCCCCAGATCCTCCAGCTCTCGGGCATCGGCCCACCCGAAACACTGCGCGCCGCCGGGGTCGACGTCACGGTGCCCAGCCCCGGTGTCGGGGCCCGGATGCGCGAGCACCGCGTGTTCACCCTCCAGTTCCGGCTCCGCGAGGACCTCGGGTACAACTCCCTTCTAGCCACCCCCGAGGGGCACCAGCAGGCGATGGAGACGTACCTGGCCACCGGAGGCGGGCCGCTGGCCGCCCCGTCGTTCGATCTCGGCGGCTTCTTCAAGACCCGCCCCGGGCTGGACCGCCCTGACGCCCAGTTCCAGATCGCGCCGTACTCACTGGCCCCGCCGGAGCCCGGTGCCGCCATCCGGGTCGAACGGGAACCGGGCATCATGTGCATCGGCTACCCCCTGCGCCCGGACAGCGAGGGCTCCGTCCGGATCACGTCCGCGGAGCCGGACGTGCCACCGGACATCGACCCCGGGTACTACGGGACCGCACACGACCGGGCGACGTCGGTGGACATCGTCCACGCCCTGCGCCTGCTCTTCGCCACACAGCCGCTCGCGTCGCGGATCAGTCACGAGACGGCCCCGGGGCCGGAGGTTCAGACCGATCGCGAGATCCTCGACGCCGGGCTCGACGCCGGGAGCAGCGGTTACCACGCCTGTGGGACCGCGGCCATGGGCCCGGACGACGAGGTGGTCGACCCCCGTCTACGCGTTCGCGGCGTGTCCGGCCTTCGCGTCGTCGACGCCTCCGTGCTGCCCTTCATGGTCTCCGGCAACTCCAACGCGCCGATCACGGCGCTGGCCTGGCGCGCCGCCGACCTGATCGCCGGTACCGTCTGATCCGACTACCTGTCGTGGGCGTCGACAAAGCGGTCGATGTCCGCGGCGAGCTCGGCCGGGTACTCGCCGTTGATCGCGTGCGACGCGTCAGGGTAGAAGCGGACCTCGCCGTCGGGGACGGCCCGCTCGGCGACGGCTCTCGCTCCACCGTCGTGCATGATCTCCTGACCTGCGAGGATCGACAGGACCGGGACCCGGAGCGTCCTCAGCTGCTCCTCCTCGATCTTGGTGGGTCGAGGCTTCCTGAGCCGGTAGTGCTTCATCCCCGCCTCGATCATGTCCGCGACGGCGACCCCCTCGACCGGGTATCCACCCGCCGTGTACGAGGAGAAGTCGTCCCGCCATGATCGCGGGAGCCACGAGAAGGCCGCCGGAATCGACTGCTCCTGCGTCCCGGCCGGTCAGCAGATCCGGCCCACCCGCCGCTCACCCCGGCATCCGCTCCCGCGCCTGCACACCCGCCCCTCTGCAGGAACTCCCGCCAGCCCCTCGGCGGGAGCGGGAGTGCACAGAGAGGAGCGCCTGCGTCCGGAGGTGACGACGAGCAGCGCGGTGATCACCAGGCGCCCGCGTGAGCGCCCCGCCCTCGTCGTCCCGGAGGGTGTGGCCGTGTCGACCGCCACCGGTCCGGTCCGCTGTGGAGGACGAGGCATGCTTCACTCCGCTGTCGGGGGCACGGCATGCCGGAACGGCAGCCTGTTGAGGCACAGGCTCACGCCCAGGACGGTCAACCACGCCCAGGCCAGGGTCATGAACGGGACGATGATCGCGAAGTTGATCATCACGGCACCGAGGGTCCAGCCCAGCCCGATGAGGATGCCGACGAGGCCGAACATCCGATTCGCGACCGGCGCCAGCGCGAGCACCAGTCCGGTCGCCGCGACGGCGAGGCCGACGAGGGCCTGGGCGACGAACGCCGCGCTACCGAGGACGAGGAGGAGCGCCTCCGTCCGTTCGATGACGGCGGCCGTGTCCGCCCCGGCCGACAGGTACTGGTCTGCGGCGGTGGAGAGTCCGATGGCGTGGATTCCGAAGTACACGGCGAAGACGGCGGCGGCGGTCGACCAGACCGTGCCGGCCGCACGCGCCGCCCCCGGCGGCAGCCCCGGGAGCGACCGCATCAGGGCCGCGGCGGCCACCCACAGGACCACACCGAGAATGTTCGCCAGATGCGCGATCGTCCACCCGGTCCGGCCGGCGACGTACTCGAGCGTCGCGGCGGCGTCCTCGATCGGTGGGTTGCCGTGCAGGATCGACGGCAGGATGAACAGGACCACCCCGACCAGGAGGAGCACGCCCGCGACGCGGGCGACCGGAACGGACGTCCGGGGCGTGAAGTGTTGGGGAGAATTCATGATTACCTCTCAGAGTGACGGGTGGCGGGACAGTCGTCGTGACGACGACACGACCGCCGGGAACATCAGGACGCCGGCCACCGCCAGCACGGACACGGGCAGGCCCGGCACGGCGCCCACCGCCTCTCCGGCGACCACCCACAGGGCCGACCACGCGAGCGATCCGGTCACGACCAGCAGGACGTAGCGCACCGCGCCGACCCCCGCACCCCGGCTGGCCAGCGCCGTCGGCGTGCGCGCTCCGGGCAGGAAGCGGAAGGCGACGATGCAGGCGTCCCTGCGCACGGGTCGAGCCGCCACCCGCGACCGCCAGCGGTCGAGCGGCGCCGCTGCTCGGGTGTGGCGCCGCAGCGCCCGCTCGAGGGGGCCACCGATGAGGTAGACCACGACGTCACCCAGGGCCATCCCGAACGCGACGGTGGCGACCGCCTGCCACGGGGAGACCCCGGACGAGGCCGCCAGGGCGCCCGCGGCCAGCGCCGTGACCTCGGCCGGCCCCAGGGGCAGTGCCATCAGGGCGACGACCACGAGCGTGGTCCCCGTCGGCGCCGCGGCCCACGCCGTTAGCCCGTCGCCGAGAGCCCGGCCGATCAGGTCATCGAGCGAGGCCATGACCGCGCCTCACATCAGGTGATCCGTACGGTGTCCCGCGACGGACGGCACGCCCGGCCGGTGGTACCCCGCCGGCCACGACCTCCCGGTAGTGCCCGACGAGCGCCTCGTTGACGACGCTCCACGACCGGTCGATGACGGCGCTGCGGGCGGCCCGGCCCATGGATCGGCGGAGAGCGGGCTCGTCGACCACGCGGCGCACGGCGGCCCGCATCTGCGGTAGGTCCCCTCGGGCGTAGTGCAACCCGGTGACGCCGTGGTGGATGCGGTCGACCAGACCGCCGGACGACGGCCCGATCGCGGGCACCCCCGAGGCCTGTGCCTCCTGGACCGCCTGGCAGAACGTCTCCTCCGCACCCGGGTGGACGAACACGTCCAGCGCGGCCATCAGATCCGCCAGCTCGTCGTCGTACCTCGCCCCGAGGAAACGGGCGCGCGGCAGGGCCCGTCGTAGGCGATCGAGCTCGGGGCCGTCGCCGACCATCACCATCCGGACCCGCGGGAGGTCCTGGATCGCGGCCAGATGGTGGAGGCACTTCTCCCTGGCCATCCGGCCGACGTATCCCACCAGGACGTCGTCGCCCTCGGCGGCGTGATCCGCCGGTGTGCCGAGGAGACGGCGTCGCACCCCGGCGTCTCGGCGGTCCGGAGTGAACCGTTCGGCGTCCACGCCGCGCGGCCATGTGCGCAGCCTCGGGACGCCCAGCGCCCTGAGCTGCGACTCGCTGGCCGCGGACGGCACCAGTGTGCGATCGGCCCGTTCGTGGACACGCCGGGTCATCCGTTCGAGCAGCGGCACGGCCCCGGAGAGCCGATAGTTCCGGGCGAAGCCGACCAGGTCGGTCTGGTAGATGCTCACCGTCGGCACCCCGAGCGACCGCGCCGCGGAGATCGCCGCGGCGCCGAGGAGGAAGGGCGAGGCCACGTGCACGATGTCCGGCCGGAACCGGATCATCGACCGGCGCAGGGACCGCCGCGTCGACACGCCGAGGGTGAACCCGTCGTACAGCGGGAGACGGACACCGCGCGTGTGCTCGACCGGGGCCCCGGCGAAGGACGCGGGCCCCGTCGGTGCGACGACCTCGACAGTGTGACCCCGGCCGGCGAGATGCTCGACCGCGCGCCAGACGGAGTTCGTCACACCGTTCACCTGAGGCAGGAACGACTCGGTCACCAGCATCACGCGGAGCCGCCGGGTGGGGCCGTGGAGGTGTTCGGACATGTGGCAAACGTAGGGTCGCCCGACGCGGACGACGATCCACCTGGCTCCCCGTCTGCGGGGGCGTTTGCGGACATCCGAGGTGGAGGAAGCTCCACCCCGGACCGCGACCGGCGGCGCGGTGGCGGGCCTACCCGGTGTGCACGACCTCCACGTCACCGCCGCCGGAGCGCACCCGGATGACCCGGCCCGACGCGTCGTCGTCGTCGACCCCGGTCGTCACCCCACCCCGGTCGCTCTCGGCGACGACCCGGTACGACTCTCCTCGGGGCAGCACGACGGTCACGGCTCCGGAGTCGGACGTGACGTCCACGTTCTCGGGCGGGGCGGCGAAGCGGAGTTCGACCGACGCGTCGGAGGTCCTGGCGACCACCTCGCGGGCGGAAAGCTCGTCCCCGACGAGCGTGCCCGCACCCAGTTCCGCGTACACCTGCCCGGACAGGCGGTCGGCCGTGATCCGTCCGTCGTCGGCGCGGAGATCGACCCGCCCCGACAGTCCGGAGGCACTCAGCTCACCGGAGGACACCGCAACGGTGGTCGGCACCTGCTCGGGGACATCGGCCACGTAGTCGATCCCGCACCGAGGGGCGAACCAGATGGGCACCCCGCCGATCGGACAGGACAGGGTCAGCTGCAGCTCGTCGCCCCGCCACCGCCGTTGGATCTCCGGCTCGCGGATGTACCAGGTGCGTGAGACGCGGGCGGACATCTCCGGCCCGTCGGTCCCCGACAGCTGCACCGACGCCCGGGGGGCCTCGATGGACAGGGCCGACGGCGTCCGGTCGAAGGTCTCGCGGACATCATCGGCCCGCTGGGTCAGCGAGGTGCTCGAGATCGACGCCCAGATGATGACGACGCTGGTGACGAGGACGACCGCCGTGACGAACCCGCCCGCGAAGAACCACGTGCGACGGACCGCCCGGGACACGCCGTGATCGTCCTGACGGCGCTGGGTCACCGGGTACCCCTCGGCCCGCCGTCCGCCTCGCCACCGTCATCGGAGGCCAGGTACCGGAGCACCGCCAGCACTCTCCGGTTGTCGCTGGCCGCCGGCGGGATGCCCAGCTTGGTGAAGATCGCGTTGATGTGTTTGGTGACCGCGGATTCGCTCAGGTGCAGCGCAGCGGAGATCCCGGCGTTGGAACGCCCCTCCGCCATGTGTGCCAGGACGTCCTTCTCCCGCGACGTCAGCTGTTCCACCGGGTCCCGCCCGCGCCGGCGCGCCAGCAGCTGCGCCACGACCTCCGGGTCGAGCACCGACCCCCCGTCGGCGACGTTGCGGAGTGTCCTGAGGAACTCGTCGACCCGGGCCACGCGGTCCTTGAGCAGGTAGGCGACCCCGTCGGTTTCGCCCGTCAGGAGATCGACGGCATAGCGCTCCTCGACATACTGGGACAGGACGATCACGGCGAGGCCGGGGTCCCGCCTGCGCAGTTCGAGTGCTGCCCGGATCCCCTCGTCCGTGTAGTCGGGCGGCATCCGGACGTCCACGATCACGAGGTCCGGCTGCTGGGTCTCGACGGCCGCGAGGAGCTCGGTGGCGTTGCCGACCGTGGCGGCCACCTCGATGTCCGCGTAATCCAACAGCCTGGCCAGGCCTTCACGCAGGAGGACGGAATCCTCGGCTATGACGACGCGCACGGTAACTCCACTCGGATCCGGGTCCCTCGACCGGGTGTACTCCTGATCTCCATCGTGCCGTCCACCGAGCCGACCCTGCGGCGTAACCCGACGAGTCCGGATCCGCGACGCTCGTCGGCCCCACCGATCCCGTCGTCGTCGACCTCGACGACCACCGTGTCCGCGGTGCGGTTCACGGTGATGCGCCCGTGCCCGGCCCGGGAGTGGGCGATCGCGTTGTTGATCGCCTCGGAGACGACGAAGTAGGCGACGGCCTCGACCTCCTCGGGCGGGCGCCGCGGAACGTCCACCTCGACGGTGACGGGGAACGGCACCCGGGAGGCGAGCCCGGAGACGGCGGCGTCCAGGCCGCGGTCCTCGAGAACCGCGGGATGGAGGCCGCGGACCAGATCGCGGATCTCCTGCAGGGCGGTCTCCACCTCCGACTGTGCGTAGGTCATCGCCTCCTGCGCCACGTGCAGCAGCTCCTGCCCACCGCCGTCCTCCGGTTGCCGCGACATCCGGAGCCTCTCCAGACCCAGGTGGACGGCCAGTGCGGTCAGTCGTTGCTGGGCGCCGTCGTGCAGGTCGCGTTCGATCTTCCGCCGCTCGGCATCCGCCGCCGCGACCGCCTCGGAGCGCGATTCGGTGACCCGGCGGACGCGGGCGGCCATCTCGGCCTTCTCGTCGACGTCGAATACCCAGTAGAGGAACGCCAGGTCAAGCGTGGTGAGAGCGTGCAGGATCCACGGCGATCCGAGGATGACCACCGTTCCGGCGAGGATCCACAGCACCGCGATCGACGGCAGCACCGTGACGGAGGAGACGGCGTCCACCGAGAAGACGATGAGGGTGGGGCCGCCGATGAGGCACACGAGAACCCCGGCGAGCATCATCGGGCCGAGCATCGTGCCCGCGAGGTGGTAGGCGACGAGTCGGCCCCGGCGCGGACCCCCACGGCCCGGCTCCCGGTCGGCCAGGTCCACCCCCAGCAGCGCGACGGCCCGGGTGCGGTGTAGCCGTGCCGAGAACCAGGCGATCAGTACGACGGCCGGCAGGATCACCAGCATCGTCCAGACGAAACCGCTCCACAGCACGGCGGCGCGGTCCTCCCAGGGGACCTCCAAGCTCGACGGGACGAAGACCGCATAGGACAGCGCCACGACCAGCACGACGCCGATGCCCACGGTGGGCGCGAGCACGAGCAGGCCACCGGTGACCAGGTAGATGGTCTCGGCCCCCATACGCCGGAGCAGATGGGGGAAACCCACGGTCGCGGGAGCCTCACTTCCAGCCACGACCTCGACCCTAGCCCCGGTGATTCACGAGCCGTGAGGACTGCGGCTGTCGGGGGACGGCGGGCTTGATTTCGCGTGTGGGCGTGCGGAGGCGCCGGCTGGCGCTGCCGGTGGGCGGGTCTCCGGGTGGTGCTGTCGAAGGCGGGCAGGCGGGGTCAGGCAGGTTTGGGAATGGCGGCGATCTTGTTGAATACGGCGACGATGGCGGTGGCCCAGGGCCACGTTTCGGGGATTTTCACCCGTCGTCGCCGGCCGCTGCGGGCCAGTCGGGCCGCGACGTGCAGGAAGCGGTAGCGCAGCGCTTTGGGCTCGCACAAGGCCAGGACTGCTGCGTCGCCGGTGCAGGCGAGCATCCGGGTCCAGGCCACGAGATCTGCGGCGAGCATCACCGCCACCAGCCACGCCTGGTTGAGGGCGAACTCCCGGGAGGGAAGCCGGCCGAGCCCGGTGTCCTTGGCGTGGCGGATGCGGTCCTCGACCCGGGCGTGAGCCCGGTGTCTGGCCTCGAGGAACTGCAGCTGACCGGTGGCGGTGTTGGTGACGAATGCTTGGTAGCGCCACCCGTCGATCTCCTCGAACATCGACAACTGGGCGCCCGGGTGGGGCCGCTCGCGGCGGACGATGACCCGCATCCCCGCCGGCCACTTGGCGAGCATCCCGGGAGCGAGGAACCCGGTCAACTCGGCGACCTCGGCCCCGTCACGAATGTCGCCCGAGGGGTTGAGCGCTGGTCCCCACGCGACTTCGGGGCAGGTCGCGATTGCCCGACGTATCGGGGCGGTGATGGAGAACCCGACCGAGTACTCCACCCGTCGACCACGGACGCGGTTCTGCTCGGTGATCCACTCCAACAGGTCGTGGGAGGCGCCGGCGCCGTCGGAGCGGATCAGCAGATCACGCCGGTGAGCCGCGGGGATCTGCGCGATTGCCTGGCCCAGGACCTCGATGTGATCGGCGGCGGTGTTGGACCCGGCATTGCCCGGGCGCAGGCTCGCCGCGAGGAACTCGGTCGTGTTGTCGCACCACACCCCGATCGGGTGATAGCCGAAGGTGCGCTTATAGGTTGGCGCCGCGTGTTCCTTCTCGCTGTGGGTGACCACGATGGTGGCATCCACATCAGCCGCGACCGTCGATCCCAGATCCCGGCCCGCACACTTGGATGCGGGAACCCCACCGGGCAGGTGGGACCACACGTGCCGCCGCGTGCGGGCTCGCGCGACCTGGATTTTCTTGCGCTTGCCGGCGGTAACCTCATCGAGGGTGCGCCACACCGTCGGCGCCGAGGCCACTGGGCCCAGGGCCTCCGTTTGGTGGCGCAGGACGCCGATATCGGAGATGGATTCGCCACCATCGGCGAGCATCACCGCGACGTCGATCAACACCCGGCCACGGTCATGGATCGGGATGAACCGGCGGCGAGCCATCGCCCCCGACAGTTCGGTGGTCAGCCCCACCTGATCAGCCAGAAGGCGAGGCGCGATGGCCCCGGCGTGGGAGACCACCCCGACACCATCAGCAGTAACGGACAGACCAGACGACCACGACGTACGCTTCACCTACCGAGTGCTTTCTGTGTGGGGACATGGAACCTTCGACAAGTCCCAGTTTCCCCTGTTCAGGAAGCACTTCGGTCTATTTTCGCCCGGCAATCCTCAGATCCCCGTGAATCACCGGGGCTAGACGGAGCGACCGCGCGCCGCGGTGCACATTTCTCCACGATGCGACGGCGGCAAAGCCGACTCGGTCGTGGGCTCAGTGCCATGTCGGCCGCCCGGGGGCGGCAATAGCGTCGACCGTGGCAGTCGACGTGTGGAGGCGAGATGGCCGTGGAGATACTGACCGAGATCGCCGATGCGGTGGTCCGGCTCGAGACCGCGGTCGTGGGGCTGGGCCTCTCGCCGTGGCTCTTTCTCGTCGTCCTGGCCCTGGCCTGCATCGACGGGGTGTTCCCGCCGGTGCCGAGCGAGTCGGTGGTGATCGGCGTCGCGAGCCTCGCCGTGGCGGGTGAGGGCTCGGCGCTGCACCTGCTCCCGTTGGCGCTCGCGGCGGCCGCCGGCGCGTGGGCCGGCGACGCGCTCGCCCACACGATCGGATCACGGATCCCCCTCGATCGGCTGGCGGTGTTCCGCACCGCCACGGGCCGCGCGAGCCTGGACAAGGCCCGCCGCACCCTGGCCACCAGGGGGACGACCGTCATCCTGACCGGCCGGTTCGTGCCGGTGGCGAGGGTCGTCATCAACATGACCGCGGGGGCCGTCGCCTATCCCAGGTCGAGATTCCTCCCACTCGCCGGACTCGCCGCCGGCCTGTGGTCGGGGTACTCCGTCGCGATCGGGGTCGGAGCGGGCTATCTGTTCCGGGACTCCCCCGGCGTCGCCGTCGCCGTGGGGATCGTGGCCGGGCTCCTGCTCGGGCTCGCCACCGACAAGCTCCTCGCCCTCGTTGGCGCTCGCCAGAGGTCGACCGCCACCGATACCGATACCGACCAGAAGGAGGACCTCCCATGGACGTCTCCACCCTGCACGCCGCTTCCGAGGACTTCGCCGCACACCTCTCCGAGGTGACGCCCGGCGACATGGCGCAGCCCGTGCACGGCGGCGGCACCGTCTCCGGCCTCGTCCACTCGGTGCTGGACGAGACCGACGTGCTCTCGGCCGCCGCCGTGCGTGCCGCCACCGCGAATCCGCCGGAGATCGACCCCGTCAGTGAGGCCGAGGCCGCAATCGCCACGTTCGGCCACCTGCCCGAGAGCGGGTACCGGCGTGCCGCGGCCGTGCTGATCCTCGCCTTGTCCGAGGTGGACGCCTCCCGGTTCCGGTGCCGGTACCGCATCCACGTGTGCACCCTGGTGAGCGCCACCCATCGGCTGGCGGCGGCGCTCGGCCTCGTCGTCGAAGCAGATGACCAGCTCCTCCACGATGTGCGCGGCTGGGCGGACGATACCGCCACCCCGGCCGCACTCACCGACCTGTTCGACGACACCGTGGGCCTGCTCCGCTCCGGCACAGACGCCGCGTACTGATCCCACACCGTCAGACACAGAGCGCGTGACAGCGATCCCCGTTCCCGGGGATCGCTGTCACCGCTGTGTTCGCGACGCTAGTCGAGGTTCTCCTGAGCGAAGACCGTCATCGCATCCCGGACATAGTCCGCACAGTTGCGTCCCTCGACGGTGTAGGCCTCGCCGAACCTGGGGTCATCGACGTACATCTGGCCCAGTCCGATGAACGCGTCGGCGCCGGGAGCGGTACCGCCCCAGCCGGCACGCACCCACTCGAACTGACGACGAGCCAGCTCCTGGGTCTGCGGGCTCCGCACGTCGAGGCCTTCGGCGGAGGCTGCTGCGAACCCCTCGGCGAGCGAGGTCATCTCGTCCTGGTGGGCCTGCTTCGCCTCGGCGCTGAGCGAACGCCACCAGGCATCGCTGTTCGCGTAGGCGTCTCTGCCCCACCGTTGCTCGACCTCCTCCCTGTGCCGCGTATGGTCGAAACCGTTGAACATGGTGTCTGCCACGAGCTCTCCTCCTTCTTCGAGCATGGTTGCCGTTGCACGCACCGAATCCGCGATCGTGTCGAGCCGCTCGCGCTCCTGCTCCAGCTGTTCGACGTGCCGGCGCAAGGCGTCCGCGGCGTCCACGTCGCCGTCGAGAACTCGGCCGATGTCCTGCAGACTCATCCGCAGTTCCCTCAGCAGTTGGATCCGCTGCAGACGCAGCAGCCCCCGACGGTCGTAGAAGCGCCGCCCACCATGACCGATGCGTGAGGGCTCGAGCAGCCCTTCGGCCTGGTAGTGCCGCAGCGTCCGACTGGTCGCGCCGGAAACCTTGACGATTTCCTGCATCGACCACTCCTGGTCTCCTCGGGACCGCCGGGACCCAACCATTGTCCAACTCCTCGTGTCGTTCGATTTCCGGTGCGGAGCCGACTCTCCCGCTTGACGTCACGTCAAGCGCAACCCGTGACACCGGATTCCACCGAAAATTTTCGCGCCGCAGGGCTCATCGCGCCCCTCCGGTGCCCTAGCATGAAGGCATGTGTTCGATGACTCCCGCCACCACGGTGGCGGTCGCGGCCATGGTCCGCGACCGCACCCGAGGGCGCGTCTGCCACTCCGACGACTGCCGACGCCGTACGTCGCAGCCCGGTGAGCAGGTGCGCCACCTCCGAGTAGCCCATCCCGCCTCGGAGCGGCCCCCACCGTGTCACCGAACCGTCACACGCGTACGACGCTGTTCCCGAGACGCCCCTTCCAACCCGGAGCGCGCACATGTCCCGTTCTTCCCACGGTGGCCGTCATGAACTCGGCCAGAACTTCCTCCGTCATCGCCCGACGATCGACCACCTCGTCGCACTCACGGCCCGGACATCCGGCCCGATACTGGAGCTGGGCTCCGGCGACGGAGCCCTCACCCGGTCGCTGGCCCGACTGGACAGGGATTTCACCGCGATCGACCTCGACGAACGCCGTGTGTCCCGGCTGCGCCGTACGCTGCCGGGCGTGCGGATCGAGCACGCGGACGCACTGCGGCACCCGTTGACCGCCGACACGATCGTGTCGAACATCCCCTTCCACATCACCACGCCGATCCTTCGCCGCCTGCTCGGCTCACCCGCCTGGTCCGATGCGGTCCTGGTCACGCAGTGGGAGGTCGCCCGGAAGCGCGCCGGGGTGGGCGGCCGCAGCATGATGACCGCGCAGGCCGATCCCTGGTACGAGTTCACCCTCGATTCCAGGGTGTCGGCGCGGCATTTTCGACCGGTGCCGTCCGTCGACGGCGGGATCATCACGATCCGTCGACGTTCCCACCCGCTCGTGCCTCGCTCTCAGCGCCGCGAGTACGAGAAGTTCGTCAAGGCCGTGTTCACCGGGCGCGGCGTCGGACTGGCGCGGATTCTCCACCACGCCGCGCACGTCGACATGCGTACCGTCCGCCGGGCGCTGGATCGCGCAGGGGTCCGACCGCGGGACCTCCCCCGCGACCTCGACGCGAACCAGTGGGCGTCGGTGTGGCGGTCGGTGCGGCGCTAGAGCAGGCCCGAGAGCAGCCGGAAGGCGTTGTCCAGGTACTTCTCGTACCAGGGCCGGGCCCGCCACCTCTCCAGGTCGAGTTCGTCGGAGCGGGACGCGTAGTCCGCGAGGACCTCGTCGGTCGCGCGCACGACCTCCGGGTCGAGCACCATCAGCGTGACCTCGCCGTTCTGGCCGAACGAACGCATGTCCATGTTGGAGGAGCCGATGGCGAGGATGTCGCGGTCGACCAGCACGAACTTGGAGTGCAGCACGTCCGGCGCCGGGTAGCGCAGGATCCGCACCCCCGCCTCGAGCAGCTCCTCGAGATAGGACTGCTGGGCGTGGTGGATCATCACCTGATCCGCCTTCTGACAGATCATCAGCGTGACGTCGACGCCGCGTTTGACGGCGCTGGTGACCGAGTACAGCAGCGAATCGTCCGGCACGAAGTACGGCGTGCAGATCGCCACGCGGTCGACCGCCCGGTAGATCAGGTCGTTGAACAGGCGCAGGTTGTTCTCGTCGGGAAAGCCCGGCCCCGACGGCAGTACCTGCACCGGCGATCCCGTGAGCTCGTGCCGGGCCGGGTCGATCTCGGCGCGCACGACGTCGCGCAGGTCGTCGCTGGTCTCCATGTACCAGTCGGAGGCGAACACCAGGTCCAGCGAGGTGACCATCGGCCCGGTGCCCACGACGTTGAGTTCCACCCAGCGTCGGCCCATGCGGACCGCGGATCGCCGTCGGTAGTGCGGCTCGATGAGGTTGGTGCTGCCGGTCAGTGCCTGCCGACCGTCGACGACGAGGATCTTGCGGTGGTTACGCAGGTCAGGCCGCGACGGGCGCCAGCGGGTCACCCGCAGCGGCAGCGACGGCGAGAACTCGATGTCCGAGCCGGCCAGCCGCCGACGGAGTGCCCGGTATCCCCTGACCTGCGCCGTGCCGACGTGGTCGTAGAGGACCCGGACCGCGACGCCCCGCTCGGTGGCCCGGTCGAGGGCGTCCCACACCGGCCCGGCGTAGTCCGGGTCGTCGGAGACCATGTAGAAGAGCATGTGGACGTACGTCTCGGCGGAGTCGATGGCCTCGACCATCCACCGGAACGTCTCCTCGTAGTCCGAGATGAGCGTCAGGTCGTTGCCGAGGTGGACGGGGAACGCCCCCAGCCTGCGGTTCATGTCCACGGTCGCCCGAAGCCGCCGGCTGTGGGCCAGCACGAGGTCGCCGTCGTCGGTGCCGACCAGCAGTTCGGCCAGCTCCTCGTTGATCTCCCGCTGCAGTTCCTGCCGCCGCCTCGACAGCCGGTTGGTACCGAGCACCGCGAACAACGGTAGGGCGACCACCGGGACGAGGAAGACGCCGAGCAGCCACGCCATGGCGGTGCTCGGGCGACGCCCACCGGGGATCACGCCGATCGCGACCAGCCGGATCACGACCTCCACCACCAGGGCGGCGATCGCGACCCAGGCCGGGATCCAGCCGATGCTGTACCCGGTCAGAGGCCAGATCATCGTCCTGCTTCCTGCCCGCCGACCGGGCTCCGGGATGTGGAGCTCAGAAGTGTAGCGGTCAGAAGTACTGGGAGCCGCCGTCCACGCTGATGTGCTCGGCGGTGATGAATGCCGACTCGCCCGAGGCCAGGAAGGCCACGACGTTCGAGATCTCCTCCGGCTCCGCGTAGGTCTGTTCGAGGAACGTCGAGCCCATGAGATTGAGCGGCGGGTTGGACTCCCCCACCTTCTCGAGCTGGCCCACCATGTCGCCGCCACCCATCGGGGTCGCGACGCCGCCGGGATGGACGCTGTTGACGCGCACGTTGCGGGGGCCGAGTTCGGCGGCGAACGCGCGGGTCATCCCGACCAGCGCGTGCTTGGAGGCGGTGTAGTGGACCATGAACGGCTGGATCTTCTTGCCCGCGTACGAGCTGATCAGGATGATCGAGCCGCCGCCTGCCGCGATCACGTGGTGGGCGGTGGCCATCACCGTGTTCCACACGCCGGTCACGTTGATGTCGATGGTCGCGGCGAAGTCCTCCGGCGCGATCGCGTCCCACACCTGCGGGGTGCAGATCCCGGCGTTGGCCACGACCACGTCCAGGCGCCCGAGCTCGGCCACCGCGTCGTCGACGATCTTCTTCATCCCGTCCAGGTCTCGGACATCCCCGACGGACAGCAATGCCCGGCGGCCCCGCGCCTCGACCAGCCGGCGCGTCTCCTCGAGGTCCTCCGGCGTGGCCGGGTCGTAGGGCACGGCGGCGGGCAGCGGACCGGCCAGGTCCAGACCGATAATGTCCGCGCCCTCCGACGCCAGCCGGACGGCGTGCGCCCGGCCCTGCCCCCGCGCGACCCCGGTGATGAACGCGACCTTGCCCTCGAGCCTGCCTGCCATGACGGCCTCCCTGCCGCGGTGTGGACCCATGTATCCCTCGTCGCCACCCTAGGCCGATCGGGAGGCTCTAGAGTCGGAAGTCACACGGACCGGGAGGCGGACATGGCCAAGAAGAAGTGGAAAGACCTGACCGACGGGCAGCGGGCCGGGCTGATGGCGCTCGCCGCCGTCCAGGTCTCGCTGGCCGTCAGCGCGTGGGCCGACCTCGCCTCCCGGAACCCCTCGCAGGTGCGGGGCAGCAAGGGTCGTTGGGCCGCGGTGATCGCGATCAACTTCATCGGGCCGGCCCTGTATTTCACCCGGGGACGTCGGTGATCGTTCCCTCGAGGGCGATGATGACGACGACTACGACGACGCCGTCACCGACCATGCCGCACACCCGGAGACCGGCAGCGCTGTCGGCAGGCGCGCCCCTCGTCGTCGTCGCCTGATGCGGGTTCTCGTCACCGGCGGTGCACGGTCCGGAAAGTCCCGGCACGCCGCGCGCCTGCTCGAGGACCGGACGCGCCCAGGCCCGTCGCACGCAGACCCGCCGCACCAGGGCCCGCCGCACCCGGGCGCCCCTGGCCACACCCCCGCCCCGGTCACGTTCATCGCCCCCGGCCGTCCCGCCGACGAGCTCGACGACCCCGACTGGGCCGCCCGCGTCCGGCACCACCGCGCCCACCGACCCGCCGGGTGGCACACGCTCGAGACCGCGGACGTCGCCGCGGCGCTCCGCGAGACCCTCGGTCCTGTGCTGGTCGACTGCCTGGGCACCTGGCTGACCGGGTGTGTCGACCGGCTCGGGCTGTGGGACGCCCCCGTCGACGAGGCGCGCCTGGCCGTAGACGCTCAGGTCACGGAGCTGTGTGAGGCGCTGGCCGGCCGCGACGACGTGGTGCTGGTGACCAACGAGGTCGGTTCCGGCGTGGTGCCCGCCCACCGCGCCGGCGGCGTCTTCCGCGACCTGCTCGGCGCGCTCAACCAGTCCGTGGCCGCGCAGTGCCACGAGGTGCATCTGGTCGTGTGCGGGCGCGTGCTGGTGTTGTGACCGCCACCGGCCCCGCGGCCCCATAGGGTGGGAGGCTGACCGGCCCCGGCGGCCGGACACACCCCCACCTGAAGGCGGAAGGAACCCGTGAGCACCGACAAGGTCGCCGAAAGCACCGACGAACCCGCCGCGCCCACCCCACCGTCCCCGCTGGCCCGGGCGGGCGGACTGGTCGTGACGGCCGCGCGGCGACTGCCCGTCACCGCCGCATTCGTGGCGGCGCTCATCGTCACCGGCATCGTGTTCCAGGCCCTGTGGCGTCACGCCTACCGGGCCAGCTGGTTCGAGGGTGTGGCCTACGGCCTGCCCGCCCTGGAGGGCGGTCGGTGGTGGACGCTCGGCGCCGGGCCGTGGTTCGGACTCACGCCACTACAGCACGCGTCGCTGATCGTGCTGGTGGCGGTCGGCATCGGTGTGGGTGAATGGCGGCTCGGGCCGGTGCGTGCCCTGATCGCCGCGATCGGTGGGCAACTCATCGGGGTGCTGGGGGCGTTCGCGGTGATCGTCCCCGGCCACGCCGTGGGATGGGCCTGGGCCACCGAGCTCTCCCTGGTGCTGGACGTGGGCTGTTCGACCGCGGTGGTCTCGGTCCTGGCCGCCGCCACCGCCACCCTCGTCTCGCCGTGGCGACTGCGCGCCCGGGCCATCCTGTACGGATACGTGATCGTCTCGTTCCTGTTCGTCGGGAGCCTGGCGGACCTCACCCATCTCATCGCCTTCGCGGTGTTCTTGGCTGTAGGCGAGAAGTTCTTCTCGAGCGGCGAGCGCGGGCTGCGGCCCCGGACCCGCCGCGAGACCCGGCTGGTGGTCTCGGCGGGCATGTGGTTCATCGCGGCCGTCCACGTGGTGGTCTACTTCATCCCCTCCGACGGCCCCCTCGGCCCGACCGAGGCCGACGACGTGAGCCTGGCCAGCATGCTGCTGTCGGTCCTGGTCGCCGCCGTGACCGCCGAACTGCTGCGCCGCGGTTACCGGGCCGCCTGGGCCGTGGCGCTCGCGTACGCCGTGCTCACCACCCTGAGCACGTTCGTGATCACCGGGTTGGTCGTAGCCGCCGACTTCGAGTCCATCGGCGCCGTCACCCTCGGCACCGGCCTACTGTGGGCCGGCGAGGCGGTCCTGCTCATCGCCGGCCGCAACGCGTTCGGTGTCCACCTGCGCCGCCGCGTCACCGGATCCACCGTCCACCCCGACGACGTGGTCAACCGCGTCCGCGCCCTCATCCGCCGGTACGGCGGCAGCACCATGTCGTGGATGATCACGTGGCAGCCGATGAACTACTTCTTCGGCCCCGGCGGCGACGACTCCGCGGGCGTGGTCGGCTACCGCATGCACGTCGGGACGGTCATCGGCCTGGCCGACCCGGTCGCCGAACCAGCCGACCGTGCGCGGCTCCTGGCCGAGTTCGTCGATTTCGCCGAGTCCCAGGCCGCGGTCCCCTGCCTGTTCTCCGTCTCCGGCGACACCGCTGAGACCATGCGCGGGAAGGGCTGGCGGGCACTGCAGATCGCCGAGGACACCCTCATGGACCTGCCGGACCTGGAGTTCGCCGGCAAGAAGTGGCAGAAGATCCGCACCGCCATGAACAAGGCGCAGAAGAACGGCACCACCTATATCTCGGGTCTGCTGCGTGACCAGCCGGCGGAGATCCTGATGCAGGTGCGGGAAATCTCCGAGCAGTGGGTGGGCGAGAAGGAGCTACCCGAGATGGGCTTCACCCTCGGCACGGTCGAAGAGGCGCTCGACGACGACGTCCGCATCGCCCTCGCGGTGGACGCCGAGGGCGTGGTCCAGGCAGCGCTGTCGTGGCTGCCGGTCTACCGCGGCGGACCCTCCGGCGGCGCGCGCGGCTGGACCCTGGACCTCATGCGCAAGCGGAACGGGCCGGGCGCCAACAACATGGTCGAGTTCCTCATCGCGCGTTCGGCGCTGGAGTTTAAGGAGGAGGGTGCGGACTTCCTGTCACTGTCGGGCGCGCCGCTGGCGCACAGCGGGGACGACGACGACAACGCTGACATGGCAGTTCTCGACCGGGGACTCGACCTGCTCGGTCAGGCGCTCGAGCCCTACTACGGGTTCCGGTCGCTGCATCACTTCAAGGCCAAGTTCAATCCGCGGATCGACCCCGTCTACCTGTGCTTCCGCGACGAGGCGGACCTGCCGCGCATCGGGCTGGCCATCGGCCGGGCCTACCTGCCGGGGGCCACGACCCGTCAGCTCGCGGCCCTGGCCCGCTCCGGCTCCTCGGACACGATCGACGTCTGAGTCGGCGCCCGCGCCTCGCACCCTGGCTCGCGCCGACCGCCCGTCACCGCCCGTTACCGCCCCGCCGACCGCCCCCCTGCCCGCAGTTGCCAGACATGGATCTCCGGTTGCACGACGTCAGGTGCGATCCGAGCTGAAATTTCGCACACTATGTCCGGCAATCGCGGGGCGGTGTCTTGCAACCGATTGGCGGGCGGCACGTCGAGAGCCAAGCCGTCGAGTGAGTCTGCTCAATCCCGGACCACGGCGAGGACGGCGGCCCGGGCCGTATCGGCGGTGTCGGCGTCCAGTGCGAGCGTCGCGAACTCGCGACACTGCTCGAGCGTGACCTCGGCCAGCGCGGCGCCCACGAACGGCAGGGCCGCCGGCGCCACCGAGAGCGAACTGACGCCGAGGCCCAGCAGCACCATCGCCAGGTGGGGGTCGGCCGAGGCCTCGCCGCAGACGCCGACCGGCACGATCCGGCCGGTCCCTCCCGCGGCGGAGGCAGCTGCGGTCTCGACGACCCGGTGGATCAGCCGGAGCACGGCGGGCTGCCACGGGTCGTTCAGCGCGGCGAGCCCGGAGGACATGCGGTCGGCGGCCATCACGTACTGGGTGAGGTCGTTGGTGCCTATCGACAGGAAGTCGACGTGGGGCAGGAAGCGGTCCACGGCCACCGCCACCGCCGGCACCTCGACCATGATCCCGGGCGTCAGGCCTCGCTCCCGGCAGCGTTCACCGAAGTCGCGGGCCTCGTCGACGGTGGCGATCATCGGGGCCATGACCCACGGCGACTCCTGGGCGGCGCCCACCCGGCGGCCCGCCTCGGCGATGGCGTCGAGCTGCCGGTCGACCAGTCCGCGGTCGAGCAGGTCCACGCGTATCCCGCGCACCCCGAGGGCCGGGTTCTCCTCGTCCGGCATCCCGGTGAAGGCCAGCGGCTTGTCGGAGCCCGCATCCAGTGTCCGGGTCACGACCTTGGCGCCCGGGAACGCCCCGAGGACCCGGGCATAGAGCTCCGCCTGTTCCTCCACGCTCGGTTCGCTGGGCCGCGAGAGGAACGCCATCTCGGTGCGGAACAGTCCGATCCCGCCGGCCGGTCCCCGTGCCGCGTCCTCCGCGCCCTCCCCGTCCTTGACGTTGGCCAGCAGGTCCACCGGGTGGCCGTCGGCGAGGGCGGCGGGCCCGGTCCAGGCGGCCGCCTTGTCCCGCAGTTCCCGGTCCGCGGCGGCGGCCGCGGAGGCGGACTGCGGGTCGGGCTCCGCCTGGATGGTGCCGCTGCCGCCGTCGACCAGCACGGGGGTCCCGTCCTCGATCGCGGTGAGGCCGGACGCCCCGACCACGCACGGGATCCCCAGGTCGCGGGCGATGATCACGGTGTGCGAGGTGGGCCCGCCGAACTCGCACACGATCCCGAGCACCATCGCCGCGTCGAGCTCCGCCGTGTCGGCGGGGGCGAGGTCGTCGGCGAACAGGACGCCCGGTTGGTCGAAGGTCGGGATCCCCGGCTCGGGCAGGCCGCGCAGCTCCGCGATCACCCGTGCACAGATGTCCCGCAGATCGGTGATCCGCTCGGCCTGACGGCCGCCGACCCTGGTGAACATCTCCACGAAGGTCTCGGTGGCGGCGAGAGTGGCCTCCTCCACCCCGAGCCCCTTCTTCAGCCCCTTGCCCACGGCCTTGGCCCAGCCGCGGTCCCGGGCCAGCACGGCGTTGGCCGCGAGCACCTCGGCAGAGACCCCGGTGGCGGCCGTCGCCCGCGCGTCGAGCCGCGCGCTCACCGTGCCGGCGGCGTCGATGAAGCGCTGACGCTCCCGCTCGACCTGCTCGGCATCCGGCGCGGCGGCGGCGGTGGCGGTGGCGGCGGTGGCGGTGGCGGTTCCGTCCGCAGCCGCGCCGTCGCGGGTCGTGCCCGGGCTGACCAACTCAGCGCGCTGCACCCATCGGGCCACCCCGTAGGCGAGGCCCGGCACCCTCCCGTTTCCTCGGATCGTCGTTCCGGTCTGCGCGTCAAGGGCCATAGGGCTCTCCTTAGGAGATCGGGCACGGCTACCCACGTCGAATACTAGGATTGTGACGAGAGTAACTAAAACAACTTGACTTTCCAACCGAATCGGGCAAACATCAACACAAACGGTCACGAGTGGAGGGTGGAGCCCGATGTACGGGAGCGAGCGACGACGCCACATCGCCGAGTCCCTCGCCGCCACCGGCCGGGTCACCGTCGCCGAGCTCTCGACCCAGCTCGATGTGAGCGCCGAGACCGTTCGCCGCGACCTGTCCGCACTGGAGTCCGAGGGCCTGCTCGAGCGCACCCACGGCGGCGCCGTCCCCGCGGTCCCGGGCGGCCGCATGGAGCGCACGCTGGCCGCCCGCCGCGCCGAGAACGTGGACGCCAAGTCGGCGATCGGCCGGGCCGCCCTCCCACTGCTCCCGAGCGTGGGAGGGACGGTCCTGCTCGACGCCGGATCCACCGCCGCATGTCTCGTCGAGGCCATGTCCGGCAGCCCCGCCGAGGGACGCGGACTCACGCTCATCACCAACTCCGTACCGTTGGCCGACGCCATCCACCGCGCCGGGCGCGAGACCCTGCACCTGCTCGGCGGAACCGCCCGCGGCCTGACCGGTGCCTGCGTCGGCTCCCAGACCCTCCGGGCCCTCGACGCGATCCGCGTGGACGTGGCCTTCATCGGCACCAACGGCCTCGACGCGGAGCGGGGCCTGACCACACAGGACACCGAGGAGGCAGCGGTGAAGTCGGCAATCTGCCGGGCCGCCCGCCGCGTCGTCCTCCTCGCCGACTCGAGCAAGTTCGGCCGCGACTTCCTGGTCTCGTTCGCCGACCTCGACCGCATCGACATCCTGGTCACCGACACCCGTCCCACCGGCGCACTGGCCGCCGCGCTCGACACCCGCGGAATCGAGGTCCTGCTGCCATGATCGTCACGCTCACCATGAACCCGTCCGTCGACCGCACGGCCACGTTGCCGGCGCCGCTCCAGATCGGTGGGGTGAACCGCATCGCGGGGATCGACGACTCCCCCGGAGGCAAGGGCGTCAACGTGGCCCGGGTGGTGGCCGCCGGCGGCACCGCTGCGCGCGCGGTCTTCCCGGCCCCGGCCGAGGACCCGTTCATCGCGATGTGCGCCGCCGCCGAGGTCTCGACGACCGTCGTGCCGGCCGACGGGGCGGTGCGGGTCAATCTCACCGCCGTCGACCCCGAGGGCACCACCACCAAGATCAACGCCCCCGGCCCCGAGCTCGACGCGGCGACCCTCGACCGCGCCCGGACCACCGTCGCCGATCTCGCGCGGGAGGCCTCGTGGGTGGTGCTGTGCGGGTCGCTGCCGCGCGGCGTGCCGGACGACTTCTATGCGGGCCTGGTCATCGAACTCCGTGCGGCCGGCGTCCGCGTCGCCGTCGACACCTCCGACGCTCCGCTGGCGGCCCTCGCCGCGCGTTTCCCCGAGGCCGCCCCGGACCTGGTCAAACCCAACGGCGAGGAGCTCGGCCAGCTCGCCTGCGTGGACGGCGTCGAGCTGGAGCAGCGCGCCGCGGCGGGCGACCTCGCGCCGGTCGTGGGGGCCGCCCGCGCCCTGCGCGACAAGGGCGTTGGCGCGGCGCTGGTGACGTTGGGCGGTGCCGGCGCGGTCCTTGTCGACGACGACGAGGCCTGGTTCGCCCAGGCCCCCGCCGTGCGCGTTCGCTCGACCGTCGGTGCCGGCGACTCCTCGCTGGCCGGCTACCTGCTGGCCGAGGCCCGCGGGCTCGGACCGGAGGAGCGACTCGAGTGGGCGGTCTGCCACGGCAGCGTCGCCGCGTCGCTGCCCGGCACCGGGCTGCCGCTCGGCCTCGACCCCGCAACCCTCCGCGCGACGCTGCGCCGACTCGACTGAACGGCGCGTCCCGCCCGGCAGCCGGCGCACCCCCCACCGACCCGACAAGACCCCCCTCGCCCTACCAAGGACACGGAGTACGGCCATGAACAACCCGATCATCGAGACCGCCACCGTGCGGCTCGACGCGGATCTCGGCGGCAGCAAGGAGGAGGTCATCCGGTCGCTGGCCGGGGCCCTCGTCGATGCCGGCCGCGCCCATGACCTCGACACGATGGTCACCGACCTGCTGGCCCGCGAGGCCAAGGCCGCCACCGGGATGAAGGGCGGGATCGCGATCCCACACTGCAAGTCCGAGGCCGTGGATCAGCCCAGCCTCGGGTTCGCCCGGCTCGACCCCGCCGTGGACTTCGGTGCGAAGGACGGGCCCGCCGATCTGGTGTTCCTCATCGGTGCGCCGGCCGGCGGCGGGAAGGAGCACCTCAAACTGCTGGCCACCCTCGCCCGGAACCTCGTGCGCTCGGAGTTCGTGGCGGCGCTGCGGGCGGCGGCGACGCCGGAGGAGGCAGTCGATGTGATCCAGGGTGTGCTGACTCCGGCGGAGGAGTCCTCGTCGTCGTCATCGTCGTCACCGTCCCCCTCCGACCAGTCCGGTGCCGCCGCGGGTGCGGCAGGCGCGGCGGCCACGACAGGCGTAGCGACGGCGACCTCCGGCGGCTCGGGCGGCGACGGATCCACCACCCGGCTGGTCGCGGTGACCGCCTGCCCCACCGGCATCGCCCACACCTACATGGCCGCCGACTCGCTGGCCCAGGCGGCCACGGCGCGCGGCATCGACCTGCAGGTCGAGACCCAGGGATCCGCCGGTGCGACCCCGCTCGACCCGGCGGTGATCGAGGCCGCCGACGCCGTGGTGTTCGCCACCGACGTCGGCGTGCGCGACCGCGGCCGGTTCGCCGGCAAACCCGTGGTCGAGTACGGCGTGAAGAAGGCCATCGACGCGCCCGAGGAGGTGCTCGACGACGCCGTCGCCGCGGCCCGGAACCCGAACGCGCGTACCGTCACCGGCGACTCGGGCGGCTCCGGCGCCGAGGCCGGCGGTTCCGGCGCCGAGGCCGGCGGTTCCGGCGCGAACGAGCACTGGGCGCGCGGCCTGCAGCGGGCCGTGATGACCGGCGTGTCCTACATGATCCCGTTCGTCGCGGCCGGCGGCCTGCTCATGGCTCTCGGCTTCCTCTTCGGCGGTTACGACGTCGCCTATGTCTGGCAGTCGCTCGCCACCGATTTCTCGCTGACCGATCTGCCCGGGGAGATCTGGGCGCTCGACGGCGAGATCGTCACCGCGGGCACCGCCGGGGCCGAGGTGCTCTCGCGCACCGGGCTGAGCCTCTACATCGGTGCGGTGCTGTTCGCGATCGGGCAGGCCGCGATGGGCTTCATGATCGCCGTCCTGTCCGGCTACATCGCCTACGGGCTGGCCGACCGGCCCGGGCTCGCCCCCGGCTTCGTCGGCGGCGCGATCGCGGTGTCACTCGACGCCGGCTTCATCGGCGCGCTCATCACCGGCATCGTCGCCGGCTACCTCGTGCGCTGGATGACCTCGTGGAACGTGCCGCGCTGGCTGGCCGGGCTCATGCCCGTCGTCCTGATCCCGCTGCTGGGCTCGCTGGTGATCGGCCTGCTCATGTTTCTGTTGCTCGGACGCCCGCTCGCCGCCGTGTCCGAGGGGCTGGAGTCGTGGCTCAACGGCATGACCGGCTCGTCCATGATCGTGCTGGGCGTGGTGTTGGGCCTGATGATGTGCTTCGACCTCGGTGGGCCCGTCAACAAGGCGGCGTACACGTTCGCCACCGCCGGGCTGGCGATCGACAATGCCGCATCGCTCAAGATCATGGCCGCCGTGATGGCCGCGGGCATGGTCCCGCCGCTGGCGATGGCCCTGGCCACGGTCGTGCGCGCGCGGCTGTTCAGTGAGGCCGAGCGGGAGAACGGCCGGGCCGCGTTCCTGCTGGGCGCCAGCTTCATCACCGAGGGCGCGATCCCGTTCGCGGCCGCCGACCCGCTGCGGGTGATCCCGTCGATGATGGCCGGTGGCGCCGTCACCGGTGCGCTGATCATGGCGTTCTCGGTCGAGTCGTACGCGCCGCACGGCGGCATCTTCGTGCTGTTCGCGATCAACCCGGTGTGGGGCTACCTCGTCGCGATCCTCGCGGGCATGCTGGTCTCGTGCGCGGCCGTGGTGATCGCCAAGTCCGCCCGCCGCGAGCCGGCACCGGCTGTCGCCCCGGCCACCGTGGCCGCCTGACCTTTCCCTCCCGACCGGAACCCGGCTCGACCGAAACCCGGCCCGATCAGACCCCGAACCATCCCAGAGGAGACACCATGCCCAGTAAGTCCGTGATCGTCGGCTCCGCCGAGGGCCTGCACGCCCGCCCTGCCGGGATCATCGCCGAGGCCGCCGAGAAGTACGACGACGACATCGTCATCACCTTCGGCGACGAGGAGGCCGACGCCGACTCCGCGATGCTCATCATGGCGCTCGGCGCCGAGAAGGGCGCCGAGGTGACCGTGAGCGGCGACAACGCCGACGCGGTGGCCGAGATCGCCCGGCTCGTCGAGCAGGATCTCGACGCGGAGTAGCGGGAGGCCTCCGTTTCCCTCCGCCGCCTCCTCCGCCCGACCCCACCAGAGGCCCGGGTGGCCCCGGCAGACGACGGGTTGCCCGCCGGCGGTACGCACGTACGCTGAGCACTGTGCTGGACGTCCTGACCACTGCTGATGACGGGCCGGCGGTGCAGCCGGGCCGGCAGCCGGAGTCTGCGGCGCCTGCGGGTTCGGCTGCGACGGCGATCGCGACGATCATCGCGGCAGACGGGTCGGCGCCCCTGCCCGTCGGCACGTCGATGTTGGTCGAGTCCGGTGGCAGGATGCGGGGATCGCTCACCGGCGGGTGTGTTGAGGGCGCCGTGCTCGTGGCCTGTCAGGAGGCCCTCGAGACGGGGCGCTCCGCCGTCCACCGGTTCGGATACAGCGACGACGACGCCTTCGCGGTCGGTCTCATGTGCGGCGGCACGATCGACGTCCTGGTGCAGCCGCTCGACCCGCGCTTCGCGACGTCGGCTCCTGCGGCACCAACGCCGACCCCGGGCCAGGCCCTTGCCCCGGCCGAATCACCTGCCGCCTCGGCGACCGCTTCGCCCGCAGCAATGGTTGCCCGCGTTCCCGGACCGTCGCCCGCCCGCCTGCCCGGCGTCGCCGCTATCGACACCTGCGAGGACGACGCCGTCGCAGCGGCGCTGACCCCCCTCGTGCCGCGGACCGTGCTCGCCAACGCCACCCGCCAGGTCGCCGCGATGGTGCGGCGCGGGGACACCGGCCTCGTGCGGGTCGCGGCGGCCGGCGAGTCAGCGGAGCCGGTCGAGTTGTTCGTCGAGTCGCACCGCCCACCTGCGCACCTGGTGATCTGCGGCGCGAACGCCTTCGGTCAGGCGCTCGTCGAGGCCGCCCGTCCGCTGGGACACCGCCTCACGCTGTGTGACCCGCGGCCCGCTTTTGCCGACCCCGGCGCGTTCCCGGGCGCCGAGGTCGTCCGCGCCTGGCCCCACCGCTATCTCGCCGACGCCGCGGAGTCCGGCGACGTCGACTCACGCACCATCATCTGCGTGCTCACCCACGACCCGAAGATCGACATACCGACGCTCAGTCTGGCGCTGCAACTCGACGTGGCCTACGTCGGCGCCATGGGGTCGAGGCGCAGTGACCGCGACCGCCGGGCCGCGCTCCGCGATGCCGGGGTCGACGACGAGGCGCTGGCCCGGCTGCGCTCCCCCATCGGCCTGGGGCTGGGCGCCGTGACTCCCGCCGAGGTCGCGGTCTCGATCCTCGCGGAGGTCATCGCCGTCCGCGAGCGCCGGCCCCGGGTCACTTCACTGAGCGACGACGACGCGCCTCTGCATTCGCCGGAGAGCTGATCAGGGCCCGGGTCAGGGCGCCAGTCGCGTCAGATCGTCGGGGGTGTCCACGTCGGCGCCGTCATCGTGGTCCGAGCAGTCCACCAACCGGACGAGTTCGTGCTGCGTGCTGAGCAACCCGCGCGCCCCGACGTCGCCGTGCGCGGCGGCAGCCGCGTCGCCGGTCCAGCGGGCGTCGAACAGCACCGGGTGCCCGCGTCGCAGGCGCCCGCCGGGCTCGCGGTGGGCGGCCGCGGTGATGCCACCCGGGTGGTGTGCGTGAATCACCCGCTCGATGGCGGCGGCGCTGACTCCCGGCTGGTCGACCGGCATCACCAGCACGTCCACCCCGGCGCCGAGGGCCTCGAGACCACACCTGAGCGATGTGCCCATCCCCGCGGCCCAGTCCGGGTTCTCGATGCACCGCACGTCCCGGAGCGGGCCGAGCGCCTCCGCGACCTCGCGAGCGCCCGCCCCGGTCACCACGGTCACGCGGCCGCACCCGCCGGCGAGCATCGCGTCGGCGACGTGCTCGACCAGCGTCACGCCGCCGTGCTGCAACAGTGCCTTGGGTCCCCGGCCGAGGCGGCGGCCTTCACCGGCGGCGAGGAGAAGTCCCTCCAGCTGCTCACGCCGGGCCGGGCCCGGCTCGGGCTGGGAGCTCACGCCCGCAGGAACGCGTCCCCGAACGCGGGCAGCTCCCGCACCCGCACCCCGGTCGCGTGATAGGCGGCGTTCACGATCGACGCGGCCGCGCCGACGATCCCGATCTCGCCGATGCCGCGCGCGCCGAGGGGCCCGGCGTGGGGATCGGACTCGTCGAGCCACTCCACCTCGATCTCGGGGATGTCGGCGTTGACCGGCACGTGGTACTCGGCGAGGTCGTGGTTGACCACGTGGCCGAACCGCGGATCCATCTCGCCCTTCTCGTGCAACGCCATCCCCACACCCATCGTCATTCCGCCGATGAACTGCGAGCGCGCCGTACGGGGGTTGACGATGCGCCCGGCGGAGAAGACCCCGAGCATGCGATCGAGCCGGATCTCCCCGGTCAGCTCGTTGATGCTGACCTGCGCGAAGTGCGCGCCGAACGAGTGCATCGCGACCTCCTCCTCGGCGGGGTTCTCCCCCGCCTCGGCCTGCGACTCGGCCCCGGGCGCGGGGTCGGCGCCGTGCTCGCGACGGAACTTCTCGGCGGCCAGAAGGATCGCGGCGCCCCAGCTCGCCAGTCCGGTCGATCCGCCGGCGACGGTGGCGTTCGGTAGATCCGTGTCGCCGATCCCCAGATCGATCTGCTCGACCGGCACGCCCAGCCCGTCCGCCGCCACCTGGGCGAGCACGGTCCAGGTGCCGGTGCCGATGTCCGCGGCGCCGATGTCGACCCGGTAGCCGTCGTCGGTCCGGCGGATGCGCGCGATGGAGCCCGGCTGCCGCAGGGCCGGGTACGTGGCGGCCGCGACGCCCGTGCCGATCAGCCACCCGTTCTCCCGGCGGGACCGCGGCGCCGGGTCGCGGCCTGACCACCCGAAACGGTCGGCGCCCGAGCGCAGACAGTCGATCAGCCGTCGCTGGTTGAAGGGCAGCCCGGTGTCCGGGTGCCGGGCGGGCTCGTTGCGGACGCGCACCTCGATCGGGTCGAGGCCCGTGGCCACGGCGAGCTCGTCCATCGCGATCTCCAGGCCCACCATGCCGGCCGCCTCCCCCGGCGCGCGCATCCAGGACGGCACCGGGGCGTCGAGCGGGACCACCTTCTGCGTGAGCCGCCGGTGCTCGGCGGCGTACATCATCCGGACCGGCTTGATCGCCAGCTCCGGGAACTCCTTGGTGTGGGAGGACATGGACACGGCGTCGAACCCGATGGCGGTGAGCCGACCTTCGCGATCCGCCCCCAGCCGCACGTGCTGCGAGGTGGCGGGGCGGTGCCCCGTGAGGGCGAACATCTGCTGCCGGGAGACCGCATAGGCGACCCGACGCCCCGGGACGGCCCGGGCCGCGAGTGCGGTGAGCATGAGATCGGCGTGGGGCATCCCCTTGGATCCGAACCCGCCGCCCACATGAGGGTTGATGATGCGGATCTGCTCGCGGTCGAGGCCGAGGATCGGCGCGATCATGTCGCGGGCGGGGTGCGCACCCTGGGTCGAGAGCCAGAGCGTGAGCTCGTCGTCGTCCCATCGGGCGACGGTGGTGTGCGGCTCCATGGGGTTGTTGTGCTCCATGGGGGTGCCGTACACGGCGTCCACCACGATGTCCGCGTCCGCCAGTGCCGCGTCGACGTCCCCGAGGATGTACTCGGCCGAGTCCGGGTCCTCGGGGAGCCGGGCGGACGGGTGGTCACGCCGGAAGTCCGTGTCGTGTGGCTCGGTCTCGTAGGTCACCTCGACCAGGTCCGCGGCGCGCCGTGCCTGTTCGGGCGTGGTGGCGACGACCGCACCCAGGTACTGCCCCCGGAACCCGATCTCGGCGTCGCGGAGGATCGCGAGTTCCCGGTCGTCGGTCTCCGCCAGCGGCGGGGCGTTGTCCGGTGTGAGGACGTGGACGACCCCGTCCATCGCCTCGGCCGCGGACGTGTCCAGCACCAGGGCCCGGCCGCGCGCGATCGTCGCCTGGAGGGGAAAGAGGTACAGCGGGTCGGGCCCGGGGTGTTCGTAGGCGTAGCGGGCCCGGCCACGCACCTTGTCGGCGCCGTCGGACCGGACCCGGTCGGTGCCGATCGCGGAGGCGGGCAGGAGTTCGGCCATCGTCTACACCTCCGTGTCCGTGAGCTCGCCGAGCACGGTCATGATCGCCCCGCGCGTCATCGGCACCTTGAACTCGTTGCCCTCCAGCGGCGCGGCGGCCTCGAGCTCGGCGTCGGCCGCCCGGCGGAAGGTCTCCGGTGAGGGCCGTGCGCCGCGCAGCTCGGCCTCGGCGCGGCGTGCGCGCCACGGTTTGTGCGCGACCCCGCCGAGTGCGATCGACGCCTCGCGGATCACGGGCTCGGGCCCCGAGTCGTCGAGGTCGACCACCGCGGCCACGGAGGCCAGCGCGAACGCGTACGAGGCGCGATCGCGGATCTTGCGGTACGTCGACCGGCCCGCCGGCGGCGGCGGGAGCTCGACCGCGGAGATGAGGTCGCCGTGGCCCAGCACCGTGTCCTTGTCCGGCCGGTCGTCGGGCAGTCTGTGCAGGTCCGTCACGGGTATCCGGCGCTCCCCGTCGGAGGTGAGGACGACGACGACGGCGTCGAGTGCCGCGAGCGCTACCGCCATATCCGAGGGATGGGTGGCCACACAGGCCTCGGATGCGCCGAGTATCGCGTGATAGCGCACATATCCGCCGATCGCCGAGCAGCCCGACCCGGGCTCGCGCTTGTTGCAGGGCGTGGTGACGTCCTGGAAGTAGACGCAGCGCGTGCGCTGCAGGAGGTTCCCGCCCGTCGTGGCGGCGTTGCGCAGCTGGCCGGAGGCGCCGGAGAGCAGGGCGCGCGACAGCACCGGGTAGTCGTGGCGGATCCGTGGGTGGGCGGCCAGATCGCTGTTGCGGACCATGGCGCCCACGCGGACCCCGCCGTCGCCGGAGTCCTCGACCGCGTCCAGCTCCAGACGCCCGATGTCCACGACCGTGTCCGGCGCGGCGATCCCGAGCTTGAGGTGGTCGACGAGGTTGGTGCCGCCGGCGAGGAACACGGCCCCGGGTCGGTCGGCGACGGCGGCCACGGCGTGGCCGGGATCGGTGGCCCGTTCGTACTCGAATTGCTTCATCGGTCCTCCCGGGCGGCATCGCGTACGGCGGCCACGATGTTGACGTAGGCGCCGCACCGGCACAGGTTTCCGCTCATGCGTTCGCGGATCTCGTCGTCGTCGTCGGACAGGTCGACACGCGCCTCGAGGTTCTCGGTGACCACGCTGGGCGCGCCGTCGGCCGCCTCGCGGATCGCGCCCACCGCGGAGCAGACCTGGCCGGGCGTGCAGTATCCGCACTGGAAGGCGTCGCGGTCCAGGAAGGCGCGGTGCACCGGGGCGAGGTCGCCCTCGGCGGCGAGGCCGTCGGAGGTGGTGATCTCCGCGCCGTCCTGGCTCAGCACCAGCAGTAGGCAGGAGTTGAGCCGCCGACCGTCCACCAGGACCGTGCACGCTCCACACTGACCGTGGTCGCAGCCCTTCTTCGGGGAGAAGTTCTGCAGGTGGTCGCGGAGGGCGTCGAGCAGGGTGGTCCGGGGGTCCACGCTCAGCGAGTGTTCGTGGCCGTCGACCACCAGGTTCACAGATCGGTCCATGGGCCCTCCACACCTGTCACGGGGCCGACCCTGCGGGCGGCGCCTCGTCGTCGTCGTGTGGCGCCACCCTCCTCCCCCGGACAGGAACCCCGCAACCGGTCGGGCCGCGCCGCGGCCATACCCCACGCCAATCAAGCATTTGCTTGGTTAGCTGGCCGAACCTATGCTCGACGGAGACGGCACACCGCTGACGACGGACCGGCGCCGAGCTCCGGAACCGTCGCCGCACGAAGAGATGAGAGGTCGCGCGATGACCCAGTCGGTCGCCCCAGGTCGGGAAGCACTGTTCCAGCCGCTCGAGATCCGTTCCCTGCAGCTCGCCAACCGCCTGGCGATGTCGCCGATGACCCGCATGGGCTGCCCCGACGCACTGCCGGACGAGGTCAACCGCGCGTACTACGCCTCCCGCGCGGCCGGTGGGACCGGGCTCGTGGTCACGGAGGGCATCGGCGTGGACCACCCGACCTCGGTGGACCATTCCTGGATTCCGCGCCTGGACACGCCGGAGTCGGTCGAGGCCTGGCGACTGGTGACGGACGCGGTGCATGCGGCGGGCGGCAGCATCATCGCCCAGCTCTGGCACGTGGGGCCGCTCTGGGGAGCCAACGCCCGGTTCGACAAGCCGAACCGCGACCGCCTGATGGAGATGCGGCCGATGCGGCCGTCGGGACTGTGGGGCACCCCGGGCGTGACCACCTACTCCGAGCGCAGCGTCGCACGGTGGTCGCCGGAGATCGAGCCAATGACCGAGGCCGAGATCGCCGAGACGATCGAGGCGTACGCGCGGTCGGCGAAGCTGGCGATGGAGGCGGGCTTCGACGGCGTGACCCTCCACGGCGGCCACGGCTACCTGCCGGACGCGTTCGTCTGGGCCGACACCAACCGCCGCACCGACTCCTGGGGTGGCGATCTGGCCGCGCGCGTCCGCTACCCGGCGGCCGTGGTGGCGGCGGTCCGCGAGGCGATCGGCCCCGACGCGCCGCTGTTCTACCGCTTCTCCCAGCACACGCAGCAGGACTACACGGCCCGCAAGGCCGAGAACCCCGAGGAGCTGGGCATCTACCTGGGCGCGCTCGCGGAGGCCGGCGTGGATCTGTTCGACGCGTCGACGCGCCGGTTCAGCGATCCGGCGTTCCCCGACCTCGAGGGTGACGACGGCAAGGTCACCCTGGCCGGTTGGGCCCGCCGGCTCACGGGCAAGGCGTCCGGAGCCGTGGGCGGGGTGGGCATCGGCACCTCGCTACGCGAGCAGAAGTCCGGGGCCGAGGTCCGGGTGTCGGACAACGTGGATTCGGTCGTGGAGCTCATGAACCGCGGGGAGTTCGATCTCATCTCCGTGGGCCGCCTGCACCTGGCCGACCCGGCTCTCGCCGGGATCCTGCGCTCCGCCGGCCCCCTGCCCGAGTTCATCCGCGAGGAGCACGAGGCACCGCTGCGCGCGCCGCAGTCCTGATCCGGGGTCGGCCAGTCCGGGGCCCGGTGGATCGGGCGGTGCGAGACGGCCTCGCAGCGGCGACGAGCGTGGCCGCGGACGACCACTGAGACCGGGAAATTCGGTAGTCGTGCACCCCTTGACTTGACAGGTCTGTATACATAGTCTGAAGCCGAGGTTTACAGACCTGTATACCCACCTCCTAGCCCGACCCCTCAAGGAGGGAAATCATGTCGCCGTTCCGTCCCTTCATCGACCTTCTCGCCCAGCTGTGGTTCGCCCTCGACACCGCCAGTGCTGTCCGTCATGGCAAGCCCGTCTCCGAGCGGGCCCGCGTGTACTGCATGACCGACCACGCGCCCACCCGGGCGCACCTCGGCTCCGTCGCTGCGTAGGTCCCAGCATCTGCCGCTGCACCTACTGCCGGCCCACCGACGGGTGAGCAGCGTCACGCGGGCAAAGAGCTCGATCGGGCACTTCTCGCGACCGAAGTGATTAAGTTCTTATTGAACACGATCGTTCTCGCCTGCTTCCACAAACGAGGTTCCCCACATGACCACTTCCACCTTCACCCCTGTCGCCAAGGGCATGCGCCTGGCCCTGATAGCCGGCGGTCTCATCGCGATCGCCTTCGGCATCGCCGTGCTCGTCTGGCCGGGCAAGACCGCCGTCGTCATCACCGGCGTCATCGCGGTCTGGGCCATCGTGGCCGGGCTCATCTACATCGCTGTGTCGTTCGCCACCACCGGCCATTCCACCGGCAGTCGGGTGGGCCACGGCCTGCTCGGCGTGCTCTACATCGTCGCGGGCATCTACGCCTTCGTCTCACTGCAGCAGTCGGCGGCCTTCCTCGCGATCTTCGCCACCGTGTTGATCGGCGTCATGTGGATCTTCGAGGGCTTCACTGCCCTGTTCAACCTCGGCGAAGCCAGCTCGAAGGGCATCACGATCTTCTTCGCGATCATCTCCGTGCTCGCCGGCATCTCGCTGGTGAGCACGCCCCTGTGGGGAGCCGGCTTCCTGTGGTGGCTCGCCGGCATCGCACTTCTCGTCCTGGGCGTGCTCAACGTGATCCGAGGCTTCTCGATCAAGGCCTGACGCGCCGATCGGCCGCGGTCAACCAGGGTTATCTCGAGGCCCTCTCGTGCCGGGGAATGCCTCGAAACCCGCCAGCAGGCCGGGAGCGAACCTCCAGCGAACTGCGAGCCGTCACTTCGGTCAGCATTCGGCCAGGTGGGCGGCGGCGGGTGGCCGCTCGCCCGGTGACGCTCCGCGCGACCCCGTCCAGCCCGGGGCGCTGCCGGTGTGGCCCGAAATGGGTTGTCACCAGTCGTGTTACGTTGTCCTGGCCAGCGAGACCAACAGGTCGCGGGAATCCGGTGCGAATCCGGAACTGACGCGCAGCGGTGAGGGAGATGGCAGGGGCACGATGCCACTGGGTCGGTAGACCCGGGAAGGCGCTCCCGGCCAGGTGATCCCGAGTCCGAATACCGGCTGGCCCTCGCGGTGACCACCGCCAGGTCAAGATCGGGCTTCGCGTTTCAAGGCCCGCGACCTCGAAAGCACCACGATGCGCGCACCCGCTCCGGCTGACTGCGGCGAGGCCGTCGCTAACCGCGCCCGGGCCGCCCGCCGGCGCGTTCGCGTCCGGGCCTCCCCTTCCGGACTACCCGCCCGGTCCGCCGGGCTCGGCCTGGGCGTCGCGCTGGACCGCGTGGTGGGGGATCCCCGGCGGTGGCACCCCGTCGCCGGATTCGGAGGGGTCGCGATGGCAGTCGAGCACCGGCTTCTGGACCCCCGCCGATCCGCAGCCGGGCAGCGGGCGGCGGGTGTGCTGTTCACCGGGGTCCTCGTCGGCGGGAGCGCCGCGGCCACTCATACCGTGGGCCGCCTCCTGTCCCGCAGCACCGCCGGGACCGTCGCGTGGAACGCCGCCGTCGCGTGGGCCTGCCTCGGCGGGAGCTCGTTGCTCTCGGTGGCACGCCGACAGGACGCTCTCCTGCGCTCCGGCGATCACGACGGTTCCCGGGCCCTCCTGCCGTGGCTGTGCGGCCGCGACCCGGACGCCCTCGACCCCGACGACCTGGCCCGCGCGGTCGTGGAATCGGTCGCGGAGAACACCTCCGACGCGGCCGTGTGCACGCTGTTCTGGGCCGCGATCGCGGGCCCGGCCGGCGCCGCGATGCACCGGACCGCCAACACACTGGACGCGATGGTCGGTCACCGCTCACCGCGGTACCAGCACTTCGGCACCGCCTCGGCCAGGCTCGACGACGTCCTGGGATTCGTTCCGGCCCGCCTCGCCGGGCTCATCGGCGTCGCGGTCGCCGGCACCATCGGCGGCAGCCCCTCCGGCGCCCTACGGACCTGGCGTCGGGACGCCCGCACGCACCCCAGCCCGAATGCCGGAGTGGTGGAGTCGGTGTGCGCCGGCGCGCTCGGGGTCCGGCTCGGCGGCCCGACCCCCTACCCGTACGGCGTGCAGCAGCGCGCGGTCCTCGGGGACGGGCGGCCGGTCCGCGCCGAGGACATCGGCCGGGCCGTTCGCCTCCACGACCGGGTCCAGCTGGTTACCGCCGGCCTGATGATCGCCGGTCTGCTCGTCGCCCACGCGAGGACGGTGCGGCGCGATGGCTGAGGACCTCGACAAGCTTCGTATCCACGGCGACACCCAGGTCGGCCCGGGCGCGATCGACTTCGCGGTGAACGTCCACGGGGACCGCCCGCCCGCATGGCTGGCCGACCGGCTGCGGCAACGCATCGACGATCTGGCCGCCTACCCGACCGCCGCCGACGAGGACCGGGCCCGCCGGGCTGTGGCCGAGAGGCACGGGGCCGACCCCGGCCGGGTGCTCCCGCTCGCCGGATCCGCGGAGGGCTTCCATCTGCTGGCCGACCATGCCGCGCGCCGGGGTCTGCGCGCCGCCGTGGTGCACCCGTCGTTCACCGAACCCGAGGTGGAACTTCGGCGGGCCGGGGTGCCCGTCACCCGGGTGATCCTGCGCGAGCCGTACATCTTCGACCCCGGACTCGTTCCGGAGTCGGCCGACCTCGTCGTCGTCGGCAATCCCACCAACCCCACGTCCGTCCTCCACCCACGGGCGACCATCGCGGCGCTGTGCCGCCCCGGGCGGGTCACGGTGGTGGACGAGGCGTTCTGCGACGTGGTCGACGCCGAGGACGGCTCGTCGCTCGCCGGCGCCGACCTGCCCGGGCTCGTGGTCCTGCGCTCGGTGACCAAGACCTGGGCGCTGGCCGGACTGCGCGCCGGATACGCGGTGGGGGACGCGGCGGTCCTCGCCGACCTGGCCGCGCACCGGGTCCACTGGCCGCTCGGCACCCTCCAACTGGAGGCCGTGGCCGCCTGCTGCTCGGGCGAGGCGTCGGCCCACCTCGATCGGATCCGGCGGCGACTCGCCGCCGACCGCGCGGCGATGTGCGAGGCCCTCACCGGCGCGGGGATCGAGATCGCCGTCCCACCCGTGGCCCCGTTCATCCTGGTCAAGACGCCGGAGGGGCACGATCCCCACGACTTCCGGGCCCGGCTCGGCGAACGCGGCGTCGCCGTCCGCCGCTGCGACACCTTCCCGGGGCTCGACCCGCGGCACGTGCGCCTGGCCGTCCGCGACGCCGACACCGTGAGCCGTCTCATCACCGCGTGGGAGGGTGCCCGGGATCAGGCGCAGACGGTCTCGGACAAGGGGGTGACGACCCTCCGGTGAGAGCCCTGTGCTTACCCTGTCCCTGTACTGCTGACATCCGGAACACGCAGGGGAAGACCGGTGAGACTCCGGCGCTGACCCGCAACGGTGTGTGGCCACCAAGGTGGCCGCGAGCCCGATTACCTGCCCGGATGTCCGCGACTCCGAGTACATCGCCGAGGTCTGCGAACCGGAGTCCTGCAGGTGATGCGGCGTCGCTGACGCCTACCCACCCACAGGTCTCTCGTGTCGTCTGACCTCATGACACGATCCGAGGTCTGATCATGTTCCCTCGCAAGTCCCGAATCACCCTGTCCACGCTCGTCGTGGCCGGCGTCGCCCTCACCGGCTGCTCCCGCGGGGAGGCGATCGAGAGCAGCGGCGGGGGTGAGACGTTCGCCGAGCCGGTGACCATCACCAACTGCGAGCGCGAGGCCACCTTTGAGGCGCCGCCGCAGCGCATCATCTCGATGAACGACCACGTCACCGAGACACTGATCCAAATGGGCGCAGGCGACCGGATCGTCGGTATGGGTTACGGCGAACAGAACGATGTACTGCCTGAGGTGGCCGAGCAGTTCCACGCCATCCCGTCCCTGGCCGAGGAGTACCCGACCTGGGAGCAGATCATCGACCTGGAGCCGGACATGGTGGTCGGCGGTATGCGCAGCGCCTTTGATGAGAAGGAGGGCCGCAGCCGCGACGCCCTGGAGGCCCAGGGGATCTCCACGTTCCTGTTCTCCGAGTACTGCGGCGAGGGCTTTCCCGACCTGGGGATGCTCGACACCGATTTCGAGCAACTGGGCCGCGTGCTCGGCGTCGAGGACGGGGCCGAGGACCTGACCGAGCGGATCACCCGGGACATGAACGAGGTGCGCGAGTCGCTGGATGAGGCTGGCGTCAGCGGCATTCCGACCTTCTTCTACGACGGCGGCGAGGCGGAGCCCACCACGATCGGCGGCGTGGGGGTCGGGCAGTTGATTGGCGAGTACGCCGGCGCAGACAACATCTTCACGGAGGGCGAGAAGCCGTACGTCACGACGACGTGGGAGATCCTGGGCGAGCGGCAGCCCGAGGCGATCGTGGTGCTGGACTACGGTGCCACCAGCGCGGAGGACAAGGTCGCCTACCTGCGCAACCAGCCCATCATGTCCACCACGCCGGCCGTTCGGGAGGACCGCATCGTGGTGGTGCCGCTGTCGGACTTCTTCGAGAGTTCACGCATGACGACCTCCACCGAGACCATCGCCCGCGCACTACATCCGCAGGCGTTCGGGGGCCGGTGATGACCACCGTCGCCGAACCCGTGGCCGACGCCGCCGGCCGCGCCTCCCGGCCCGGTTCCGCCGCACCACCAGCGCCGCCGCGCCGACGCCGGATGTGGCTCATCCTGGTCCCACTGGTGGTGCTCCTGCTGATGTCGATCGCCGCCGGCGTCTCGCTGGGGTCGGTGTCGATCCCGATCGGCGACGTGTGGGCGATCGTCGCCCACCGCATCGCCCCCGGCGCGTTCGAACCGTGGTGGACCCAGGCGCGCGAGGCGATCGTCATCGAGTCCCGGCTGCCCCGATCGCTCATGGCCGCCGCTGTCGGAGCGTCGCTGGCGGTGGCCGGTGGCGTGGCCCAGTCTGTCACCCGCAACCCGCTGGCCGACCCATATCTGCTGGGGGTGTCCTCGGGCGCCGGGTTCGGCGTGGTGGTGCTCACCGTGCTCGGGATCGGCGCCGGCGTATGGGGCGTGTTCACGCTCCCGATGGCCGCCTTTCTCGGCGCGCTTCTGCCGCTGGCCGGCGTCATCCTGGTCGCGCGCCGCGCGCATGACACCACCGCGATCGTCCTGGTGGGCGCGGCCATGACCATGGTGTTCGGCGCGCTCAACACATTCGTGCTCCTGGTGCTGGGTGACGATCACCAGCTCGGCACCGTCATGCGCTGGCTGGCCGGCGGATTCGGGGACGCCGGCTGGACCATGCTGTGGGCCCCGCTCGGCATCCTCGCGGTGGCCGGGACGGTGGTCCTGCTCTGCAGCCGCCACCTGGATCTGCTCCTGACCGGCGACGACGGCGCCACCGCGATGGGCGTCAACGTGCCTCGCTTCCGCATCCTCATGCTGCTGCTGGTCTCGCTGCTGACCGCGGGCGCCGTGGCCGTGTCCGGGACCATCGGCTTCATCGGCCTGCTGATCCCGCACCTGGCCGGCTACCTCACCGGGCGCACGTCGGTACGGCTGCTGCCGACCGCGGCCGTGCTCGGCGCCGTGGCGCTGGTGCTGGCGGACCTGGCCGCCCGGTCCGTGTCCGACGGGGCCGAGCTCCCGGTCGGCGTGGTGACCGGCGTGATCGGCGGTCCGGTGTTCCTGCTGATGTTGTGGCGTCGCTACGGGAAGGCCTCGGTATGACCACGTTGACCGCACTCGATGTCGACGCCCGCCTCGGGGGTCGACAGATCCTCGACGGGGCGGGACTGACCGTCATGCCCGGCCGGGTCACCGCACTGGTCGGCCCCAACGGCAGCGGCAAGACGACCCTGCTGCGCACCTGCTACCGGGCGCTGCCCACCACGGCCGGTCTCGTCTCGATCGACGGCGCGGACATCACCTCACTGCGCCGCCGCGCCCTGGCCCGGACGGTGGGGGTGAGCACGCAGGAACCGGTCTCGCTCGGCGGGATCACGGTCCGCGAATCAGTCCGACTCGGCCGCACCGTCAAGCGGGGCATGTTCGAACCGTTCGGCACCGACGACTCCGCTGTGGTGGACACCGTCCTGGCGCAGGTCGGGATGACGGAGCTGGCCGAGCGCGATGTGCTGGCCCTGTCGGGCGGCGAGCGGCAGCGGGTCTCGATCGCGCGCGCCCTGGCCCAGCAACCGGAGGTCCTCCTGCTCGACGAGCCCACCAATCATCTGGATCTGCACCAGCAACTGTCCGTCCTGACGCTACTGCGCAGGCTGGCCGCCGACGGCCTGGCCGTGTTGTTGACCCTGCACGACCTGCGGATGGCCACCGAGTACTGCGACGCGATGGCGGTCCTCCAGCGCGGCCGGGTGGTGGCCGACGGCCTGCCCGAGAAGGTGCTCTCCCCCGCTCTGTTGGCCGACGTGTTCGGCGTCCGCGGCGAGGTACGCCCCGGACGCGCCGGTGGCCGCACCCTCGACGTATGGGGGCTCGCCGATGAGTGACGTGCCCGGCCGCCGCGCGCGAGGAGACCACGGTGGTCACGACGACGAGGGCCGCGCGCCCGGGGCCGTGGCCTCGGCGTACGAGCGCGTCTCGGGCCCGCTCGGGGATTTTGCCCGCACGATCGAGCACGGGCCGCGGGTCCTGCCCGGATCGGTGCTGACGGACCCGCGGTGGCTCGCCCGGCGGGTGGCCGACACCGGCCGACGATGGAGTCACGACGATCCGCGGGTCAACGGCACCCTGTGGTGGTATTCGGCCAGCTCATCACTGGTCGCGGCGCCGCTGACGATGCTGCTGACCGCCGGCCTCGCCCCGGATCCGCGGCCGGAGCGGCTCACCGTGTCACTGCAGCCCAACGGCTACCTCAAGGCCGCCCGGTCGGACCGGCTGCTCGCCTCTGTCGAGGAGTTCGCGGACGCGCTCTGCCAGGCGCACGCCGAGGTGATCACCGCGCTGGCGGAGGTTTCCGGGGCGACGCCGCGGGCCCTGTGGGCTATCGCCACGGACTCCATCGGGAACCGGGCGCTGGAGGCGGGTCGGGCGGTGGGCGACGGGGACCGTGTGGACGGCGCCGGGGGCGGCGGCGCAGACAGGGGCGCCGCCCTGGCCCGGACTGTCTGCCGCCCACCCCTCCTGCCGGTGCGGTACGTGGACGTCGACGGGCCGCAGCGCTCCCGACGTTTCGTCCGCCGCAGTTCCTGCTGCCTCATCTATGTGGCCACCGGCGGGGACAAATGCGTCAGTTGCCCTCGCCGGACTCCGCAGGATCGGCAACATCAGCTGACCCTCCGGTCGTGAGCGGTACCGCCATGCCCACCGGTCACGCAGACCTGGGCTGAGGCTGGCCCGGCCGGGCGGCGCCGTCGAGCCGCCCGGCCAGGGTAGCCGGTCAGCGCTTGCGGGCGCTGTTGCTCACCTTCTGCAGAAGCTCTTTTGCCCTGCGCTGGTTCTCGGGCTTCGCGGCCTCGCGTCGGACCACGTCAACGGCCTTGAGGGCGATCCCGCTCTTGATGGTCTTACCCAGAAATCCCATCGTGCACCTCCATGTGTCGGGAGCGCCAGCGTAGGCACGGTGCACGCGGCCCGCGACCGGCCGCCGGTGACTGGTTCAGCCGACCACGGCGGTGAGCAGGTCCGACAACCCGGCGACCGCTCCGATCACCGTGATCGCCGGCGGCTCGATCCCCGCCTCGGCGCAGGCCGCGGCGATCGTGGCCGCTGTCCCGTGCAGGATCCGCTGCGTGGGCATCGACCCGTCGGCGACGGTCACCGCCGGGGTGTCGGCGGGCAGGCCCTGTGCGAGGAGTTCAGCGGTGATCGCCTCGAGGTTCGTCACGGCCATGAGCAGCACCAAGGTGGTCCCCGACCGGGCCAACGCGCCGTAGTCGAGGGTCGACTGCGGGCTGCCCGGCGGGACGTGCCCGGAAATGACCGACACCCCCTGAGACAGGCCGCGATGGGTCGCGGGAACGCCGGCGAGGGCCGGGACCGCCAGCGCCGAGGTGACGCCCGGGATCACTCTCACCGGCACCCCGGCGGCCGTACACGCGAGGTACTCCTCGCCGCCGCGGCCGAACAGGAAGCTGTCGCCACCCTTGAGGCGCACGACCATCCGGCCGCGCCGTGCCTGGTCGACGAGGATCCGGTTGATCTCCTCCTGCGGGGTCGCCCGGCCGAAGGGGATCTTGCCCACGTCGATCACCTCGATGCGTGCGTCCAACTCCTCGAGCACCGCGACCGGGCCCAGGCGGTCGGTCACCACCACGTCGGCGGCGAAGAGCGCCTCCCGCCCGGCGACGGTCATCAGCCCGGGGTCTCCGGGCCCACCGCCCACCAGCACCACCTGACCGGTGATCGCCTCCGTCGCAGCCGTCACGTCATCGTCCTCTCGTCACGTTCTGTCTCGCGCCCGCCACCACGTCGGAGCAGGTACACGTCCATCACCCAACCGTGCTCGGCGCGCAGCCGGTCGCGTTCGGCCCGCAGCTCATCGAGCACGTCGCCGACCCGCCCGGCGGCCAGCGTCTCGCCGACATCGCCGAGATTGCCGCCCCACCAGATGCGCCAGTCGTCCAGGCCGTCGAGCGGCAGGTCGGAGTTGAGCATCACCACCACGTTGTCGGCGCCCGCGGCCACGACCTCGCGCAGCCGCCGGCCGGTGGTGACGGTGATCGTGGCGCCGATCTCGTGCAGGACGAGCCGATGTCGCGCGGCCAGGACCTGCAGCGCGGAGATGCCCGGCAGCACCCGGACGTCGAGGTCCAGGCGCCCGCGCTCGGCGATCCGGTCGAGAATCCGCAGCGTCGAGTCGTAGAACGCGGGGTCTCCCCACACGGGGATCGCCACGTCCCCGGGCCGTTCGGTGAGGATCTGCTCCCAGGCCAGTGCGCGGGCCTGGTGCCAGTCCAGGACCACGCCGCGGTAGTCACCGTGGGTGGAGGTCGACGACGACGAGCGGTCCCTCTCCGGATCCTGTACCCCCACCAGCTCGAGCCCCGGGGCGTGCCGGCCCAGGAGCTCGACGCGCCTGGTGAACAGCGGATCGCCCGGACGCTTGAGGGCGGCCACCGCATAGTCGGACGCCTGTAGAGCATGTACCGCCTCGACGGTGATCTGATCGAGTCCGCCGGAGCCGATACCCACCACGTGGATCCGCCGCGTCGGCGAGTCCGCGGCGGCCGCGGGTCGGTCAGTCACCGTGGGCATCCTCGAGGTCGCCCTCGACGTCCAGGTAGAGCTGTCGCATCTGATCCATGAGCGCGGCGTCGGGCTCGGCCCACAGGCCGCGGTCGGCGGCCTCGGTCAGCCTCTCGATCATCCCGCGCAGCGCCCACGGGTTGGACCGTCTCAAGAAGTCCTGGTTGGTCTCGTCCAGCACGTACTCGCGGGTCAGCGTCTCGTACATCCAGTCGTGCACCACGCCGGCGGTGGCGTCGAACCCGAACAGGTAGTCCACGGTCGCGGCCAGCTCGAAGGCCCCCTTGTACCCGTGCCGCTGCATGGCCGCGATCCACCGCGGATTGACCACCCGGGCGCGGAACACCCGGACGGTCTCCTCGGCCAGCGTGCGGGTGCGTACCGCGTCGGGCGTGGTGGAGTCGCCCACATACGCCCTCGGCTCGGCCCCGGTGAGCGCGCGCACGGTGGCGATCATGCCGCCGTGGTACTGGAAGTAGTCGTCCGAATCGGCGATGTCGTGCTCGCGGGTGTCGATGTTCTTCGCGGCCACGGCGATGCGCCGGTAGTTCGTCCGCATGTCGTCGGCCGCCGGCACGCCGTCGAGGTCGCGGCCGTAGGCGTACCCGCCCCAGCGGGTGTAGACCTCCGCCAGGTCGCGGTCGTCGCGCCAGTTGCCGGCCTCGATGGTCTGCAACAGGCCCGCCCCGTACGAACCGGGAGCGGAGCCGAAGATCCGCGTGGTGGCACGCCGCTGATCGGTGTGCTCGGCCAGATCGGCGCGGGCGTGGGCGGCCACGAAGTTCTGCTCGTCGGGCTCGTCCAGACCGGCGACCAGTTGCACCGCGTCGTCGATCATGGCGATGACGTGCGGGAACGCATCCCGGAAGAAGCCCGAGATGCGGACGGTCACGTCGATGCGCGGACGCCCCAGTTCGTCGGCCGGGATCACCTCGAGGCCGTTGACCCGCCGGGAGGCCTCGTCCCACTGCGGTCGCACGCCGAGCAGGGCCAGCACCTCGGCGATGTCGTCACCGGAGGTACGCATGGCCGAGGTACCCCAGATGGACAGCCCCACCGAGGCCGGGTACCCACCGGTCTCGGACACGTGGCGCTCGAGCAGCGAGTCGGCCATGAGCTGACCGGTCTCCCAGGCCAGGCGCGACGGGATGGCCCGCGGGTCCACGGTGTAGAAGTTGCGGCCCGTGGGCAGCACGTTGACCAGGCCACGCAGCGGGGAGCCCGACGGCCCGGCCGGGATGAAGCCCCCGTCGAGTGCATGCAGGACCCCGTCCATCTCGTCCACCGTGGCGGCCAGGCGCGGGACGACCTCGCGGGCGGCGAACTCGAGGACGCGGGCGACGTCGTCGCGGCCGGTCACGTTGTCGTCGTCGCCCCCTTCCGCGGCGCCGGAGTCGCGGGCGAGGTCACCGCCCGCGCCGAGCCCTGCAGCGCCAATACCTGCTCCGACCCCCGCGGCAGCGAGGACCTCGGGCACCGCGGCGGCGTCCCAGTCGCGCGCGTCCATCGCCACGACCAGCTCGCGGGCCAGCGCCTCGATGCGGTCCACCTCCTCGGTGGGTGCGCCCTCGGCCAGCCCCAGCGCGCGGCGAAGGCCCGGAACCGCGGCGGACTCGCCGCCCCACACCTGCGAGGCCCGCAGGATCGCCAGCACCAGGTTGACGCGTGCCTGGCCCTCGGGCGCCTGGCCGAGTACGTGGAGGCCGTCGCGGATCTGGACGTCCTTGATCTCGCACAGCCAGCCGTCGACGTGGAGGAGGAAGTCGTCGAACTCCTCGTCGCCCGGCTGCTGCTCCAGGCCCAGGTCCTCGTGCATGTGAGCCGAGCGCATGAGGGTCCAGATCTGGTCGCGGATGGCGCCGAGCTTGCCCGGGTCCATCGCGGCGATGTTGCCGTACTCGTCCAGCAGTTGCTCGAGCCGGGCGATGTCGCCGTACGACTCCGCACGGGCCATCGGCGGCACCAGGTGGTCGACGATCGTGGCGTGCGCCCGGCGCTTGGCCTGCGCGCCCTCGCCGGGGTCGTTGACGAGGAACGGGTAGATCAGCGGCATCTCGGCGATCGCCGCGTCGGTCGCGCAGTCCGCCGACAGCGCCGCGTTCTTACCCGGCAGCCACTCCAGCGAGCCGTGCTTGCCCAAGTGGACCAACGCGTGCGCGCCGAACCCGCGGGACAGCCAGCGGTAGGCGGCCAGGTAGTGATGCGACGGCGCGAGCTCGGGGTCGTGGTAGATCGCCACCGGGTTCTCGCCGAACCCGCGGGGCGGCTGGATGAGCAGCACCACGTTGCCGGCCTGCAGCGTCGCGAGGACGATCTCGCCGGCGTCGTTGACGAACAGCTCGCCGGGTGCCTCGCCCCACGCCTCGACCATCTCCTCGCGCAGCGCCGGAGACAGGTCCTCGGTCCAGCGCAGGTAGTCGGAGGTGCTGATCCGCACGTGGGAGTCGGTGAGCTGGGCCGTGGTCAGCCACTCCTCGTCCTGGCCGCCGGCGTCGATGAGCGCGTGGATGAGGGCGTCGCCGGCGGCGGTGTCGTCGGCGAAACCGGCGTCCTGCCCACTGCCGGCGCCGTCCCCGGCACCGTCACCGGCCACGCTCCCGCCCTCGCCGGAGCGGGTGAGGAAGCGGGCGATCGGGCCGTCGTCCGGGCCCAGATCATAGCCCTCCTCGCGCATGCGGCGCAGCAGCCGGATGGTGGAGACGGGCGTGTCCAGGCCGACGGCGTTGCCGATGCGCGAGTGCTTGGTGGGGTATGCCGAGAGCACGAGCGCGATCCGGCGCTCGGCCCGCGGGATGTGCCGCAGCCGGGCGTGGGCCACGGCGATCCCGGCCACGCGCGCGCAGCGTTCGGGGTCGGCGACGTAGCGGGGCAGGCCGTCGGCGTCGATCTCCTTGAACGAGAACGGGACGGTGATGATGCGGCCGTCGAACTCGGGGATCGCGATCTGGCTGGCCGAGTCGAGCGGGTTCACGCCGTCGTCGGAGCCCTCCCAGTCGTCGCGGCCCCAGGTCAGGCACAGCCCCTGCAGGATCGGGATGTCCAGCGCGGCGATGCGTTCGACGTCCCAGCTCTCGTCGTCGCCCCCGGCCCCCGCGGCGCCGGGCGTGGTCCCGCCGGCGGCGAGGACCGTCACGACCAGCGCGTCGAGCGTCCCGAGCGCGTCGAACAGCTCGTCCGGCGCCGACCGCAGCGAGCCGGCGAACACCGGCACGCCCACGGCCTCGCCGGTGGCGTCGATCGCGTCCGCCAGCGCGTGCGCGAAGCCCGCGTTGCCGCTCACCTCGTGGGCGCGGTAGTAGAGCACGCCGACGCGCGGCAGGTCGCCCGGCGCGTGATCCAGGGCGTGGCCGCCCGGCGACTGGTCAGTTCCGCTCACGTTTTCCCAGGTCACGCTCCGGGGATCGCGTGATCTCTGACCACTCGCCGCGTCCGCGGCCCGCGGCCGCTCCGCGATCCCCCACTCCGGCACGCTCTCCGGCGGTTCGAACCCGGTTCCGGTGAGCAGGACGGTGTCCGAGAGGAAGGCGTGCAGCTGCGCGAGGTTGGCGGGCCCGCCCTCGGCGAGGTAGCGGTGCGCCTCGGCGGCGGTGCCGATGGGGACGGTGGAGACCTCCATGAGGTCCGCGTCCGGGGACTGTTCGCCGCCCAGGACGACGACGGGCACGCCGGCGCCCAGCACCGCCTCGAAGCCGTGGTCCCACGAGCGCCTGGATCCGAGGATCCTGACGACGACGAGGTCGGCCCGGGTGAGCAGGTGCGGGAGGTCGGTCTCCACGTCGATGCGTGACGGGTTGCCGAGCGTGAACGCCGCCCCGGATTCCCGCGCGGAGAGCAGGTCCGTGTCGGACGTGGACAGCAGTGCGATGCGGGGAGCACGCGAATCGGACGACTCGGGTGTTGCCGCGGCGTCGTCAGGGGACGCCGAACGCCGGTCTTGGCGCATGTTCTTCTCCAAACCCTCGTGGAACATGTCGCCGTGGCCGGTCTCCTGGCTTTCGCATCGACGCCACGCGACCGACCTTCCCGGGCTGGTGAGCCCAGTGGCCTCCGCCCCATGAGGGACGGACGAGGGTCGCGGAACTCCGCGACTACAGTGGCGAGGGCCGCGCCGGCTTCTCCTCCGGCTTCCCGAACACCACGGCACCGCCGAGACTATCGGCCGCCGCCGGCGCCCGGCCCGCCGCCCTGGGTTCGACGGCGTCCGCGTAGGCTCCAGGGGCATCCCACGGCGAGGAACCCGGTGCGATTCCGGGGCGGTTCCGCCACTGTGAAGCCCTGACCAGGGCCGTCAGCCAGATACTGGCCGAGGGATGGACGTGCGGTCACTCCCGCGCCGACTTCGACTTCTGACCGGGGCGAGAACCCCGAGGAGGACCCATGCCTGGTGCCGTCCGGCCGCCGCGTCGCTATGACTACATCGACGACGGCCCCGCCATCTACCTGGATTCCTTCGCCACCATCCGGCGGGAGACCGATCTCTCGCGGATCCCCGGCGACGCCGAGAAGCTCGCGGTCCGCATGGTGCACGGCACGGGTCAGACGGATCTGACCGCCGACCTGCAGGTGCATGCCGGACTCGTCGACGCCGCACGCTCGGCCCTCGACGCCGGAGCGCCGATCCTCTGCGACGCCCACATGGTCGCCTCGGGCGTCACCCGCGCACGGCTGCCGCGGGACAACGACGTGGTGTGCACACTGAACGACCCGCAGGTCCCCGAGCTGGCCCGACAGATGGGCACCACCCGCTCCGCGGCCGCGTTGGCCCTGTGGGGTGACCGGCTCGACGGCGCCGTGGTGGCGATCGGCAACGCCCCCACCGCCCTGTTCCACCTGCTCGAGATGCTGCTCGACGGCGCGCCCCGGCCCGCGGCGGTCATCGGCTGCCCGGTCGGCTTCATCGGAGCGGCCGAATCCAAGGCGGCACTGGCCGATTTCGCCAGCGACCACGGGATCGACATCCCGTTCGTCACCGTGCACGGCCGCCGCGGCGGCTCGGCGATGACCGCCTCCGCCGTCAACGCCCTGGCGCAGGACGCCGAGTGAGCGGCGGGATGACCGGCGCGGATGCCCCCGGTGTGGCCGGCGACGCTGACGTAGGCGCAGAAGCGGGTGCTGGCGCGGGTCGTCTCTACGGCGTCGGCGTGGGGCCGGGAGACCCCGAGCTCATGACCCTCAAGGCCGCCCGACTGATCGGTGCCGCCGACGTGGTGGCCTTCCACGCCGGGCGCGGCAAGCAGTCCAACGCCCGGCGCATCGCCGCCGACCTCATCCCCGCCGGCGCGATCGAGGAGGTGCTCGAGTACCCGGTCACCACGGGCCTGACCGAGCATCCGGGCGGGTACGCGGGCGCGATCGCGGACTTCTACGAGCGCAGCGCGCAGCGTCTTGCCGAGCACCTCGCCGCGGGCCGTGACGTGGTCCTGCTGGCCGAGGGCGACCCGCTCTTCTACGGCTCGTTCATGTACATGCACGACCGGCTCGCGGAGCGGTTCCTCACCGAGATCGTGCCCGGGGTGCCGGCCTTCGCCGCCGCCACCGCCGCGGCCGCGACCCCGCTGGTCAGGCAGACCGACGTGCTCACCGTGCTGCCCGGAACGCTTCCCGAGCCCGAGCTCGCCCGGCGACTGGCCGATACCGACGGCGCGATCATCATGAAGCTCGGCCGCAACTTCCCCGCCGTGCGCCGGGCGCTCGAATCCGCCGGGCGACTCGACGGCGCGGTGTACGTCGAGCGCGCCTCGACGGATGCAGAGGCGCATCACCCGGCTCGCGAGGTCGACCCGGAGACCGTGCCGTACTTCTCCCTCGTCGTCGTCCCCGGGGACTCCCACCACCACGACCCCACCGGCCGCCGACCCGCACAGCTGACCGCGCCGACCCCCGACCCCGCCGCTCCCGGCGCCCGCGGCGTCGTGCACGTGGTGGGGCTGGGGCCCGGGCCGGACGACTGGCTCACGCCGGAGGCCGCGCGCGTACTCGCCGAGGTGGACCACGTGGTGGGCTACGCGCCGTACGTCAACCGGGTGCCGCAGCGGCCCGGTCTGCGGCGGCACAGCTCCGGCAACACCGTGGAGGTCGACCGGGCGGGTCTCGCCCTGGAGTTGGCGGCCACGGGCGAGCAGGTGGCCGTGGTCTCCGGCGGTGACGCGGGCGTGTTCGGTATGGCGTCGGCGGTGTTCGAGGCCGCCGAGGGCCCGCGGCACGACGGGGTCGACATCCGCGTGGTGCCCGGCGTCTCCGCGGTGCAGGCGGTGGCCGCGCGGGCCGGGGCGCCGATCGGCGCGGACTTCGCGGTGGTGAGCCTGTCGGACCGGCTCAAGCCGTGGGACGTGATCGCGCGCCGGCTCGACGCGATCGCCGCCGCCGACCTGGTCCTGGCCGTCTACAACCCCGCGTCCCGCTCGCGCACGCGCCAGGTCGCCGACGCCCGGGACGTGCTTCTGCGCCACCGCGACCGGGCCACTCCCGTCGTGGTGGGCCGGGACGTCGGCCGCGCCGAGGAATCGCTGACCGTCACCACGCTGGGCGAGCTCGACTGTGATGCGATCGACATGAAGTGCCTGCTCATCGTGGGCGCGTCGGGGACCCGCGTGACCGACTCCGGCCGCGTGTGGAGTCCGCGTTTCGTGCGAGCATGACGCTCGTGAACCCCGACGACCTGCACGCTGCCGACGCGGACGCGCTGTGGCGGGTGCTCGCCACCCGGCGCGACCACCGCCATTTCCACCCGACGCCGGTCCCGCGGGAGCTGATCGAGCGGCTGCTCTCGGTGTTCTCGGTGGCCCCGAGCGTGGGGCTCAGCCAGCCGTGGCACGTGACCGTGGTGCAGGACCGCGCGGTGCGCGAGGCCGTCCATGCCGGTTTCCGGGGTGTGCGCGCCGCCGAGGCCGAGCGCTTCTCCGGCGAGCGGCGCGCGCTGTACGACACGCTGCGGCTCGAGGGGATCCTCCAGGCCCCGGTCGGCCTGGTGGTGAGCCACCTCCCGCCGGACGGACCGGTGTTGGGGACGACGGCGATGCCGGCTGCGTCGGAGTACAGCGTCATCTCGGCTATCACGCTGCTCTGGTTGGCCGCGACCGCCGAGGGCCTGGGCATGGGCTGGGTGAGCCTGCTCGACCCCGAACACCTCAGCGGGTCCGTGCCGATCCCCGACGGCGCCAGGCCGCTGGCCTACCTGTGCATCGGGTACCCGTCGCTCGACCTGGACGAGCCGCTGTTGCAGACCGTCGGCTGGGGGCGGCGGCGGCCGCTGCCGGTCGACTGGGTGTGAGGAATCCCGCCACGCCGCGCTGTCCCGCCTGGCGGCGTCAACGCGCTGTCGTCGGCTACCCGCTGTCTGAGGTCACCCGTTACCGGCGGTGAAATCCGCCCGGTGGTCTCGCAGAGCCTGCGCCAGGTCGCTCGTGGCTCGAGTGGGTGCCCGGCGGGTCGCCAGGGCAAAGACGACGTCGGGCATCGACGGCAACTCCGGCTCCTCCAGTAGCGCCAGCCCGCCCGGGATCAGTGACTCGGCAAAGGGCATGATGCCAATGCCGCTGAGCGTGGCGGCGCGCAGTCCGGCGAGGCTGGTCGACGTCGCCGCGGTGCGGTAGGCGACGGCGTGACTTTCGAGCGCACCGACAGCCGCGTCTCGCGTCACCGAGGGCCGCGGGTAGAGAACCAGAGGCAGCGGCTCGTCACGAGGCAGTTCGTAACCCGCCCGGGCCGCCCAGACGAGTCGATCCGTAAACAGCGGCTCGACCTCGAGCGCGTCCACGCCCCGCGAGGGCCCCGGGCGCATGGCGAGGATGATGTCCAACTCCGCGGACCTCAACCGTCGATGCAGCTCCACACTGAGATGGATCGACAACTCCACGTCGAGCAACGGATGCTCCAGCCGCAGTCGCTCGAGGAAGGTCGGCAGATGGGTGAAGGCGAAGTCCTCCGAGACCCCGAACCGCACGGTGTGGCGGCGATGGTGGAACCCGCTCTCGTCCAGGGCTTCATCAGCCAGCGCGAGAATGCGGTGGCCGTAGGTCAGGAAGCGCTCGCCCGCCGGCGTGAGACGGACGGAGTGGGTGTCCCGCTCCAGGAGCGGATGTGAAAAGTGTTCTTCGAGCTGACGCACACGTGCACTGATCGTTGACTGGCTCAGGCCCAGCCGACGCGCGGCTCGGGTGAAGCTCAACTCCGACGCCACGGCGAGGAAACTCCGTACGAGTCGAAGGTCGAGATCGCGCTCCATGGTCATCGGTTTTGATGATAACAATGACCACGGCGATGGGGTTTCCCGTTGTTCGCGCCAGTGGCAGCCTCGGGCCGTGGCTTCACTACCCAGGTTCCGTCTCGATCCGTTCCTCACCGCGCTGGTCGCGCTGCCCGTCATCGCGACGTTTCTCCCCGCTCGGGGCGGCGTGGCGGACGCACTGGACACCGCGACCATCGCCGCGATCTGCCTGCTCTTCTTCCTCCACGGCGCCAAACTCGCGCCGTCCCAGACGATGGCGGGCTTCGCGAGGTGGCGGTTCCAACTCCTGGTGCTGGGAAGTACGTTCCTCGTGTTCCCCGTTCTCGGGCTCCTCATCACCCTCGCCCCGGAGTCGCTGCTCAGTCCGGTTCTCGCCACGGGATTCCTGTTCCTGTGCATACTCCCGTCGACGGTGCAGTCCTCGATCGCGTTCACCTCGGTGGCGCGGGGCAATGTGGCCCTGGCGGTGAGTTCGGCGTCCATCTCCAACGTGCTCGGCGTGGTCATCACCCCCGTTCTGGCGGCGCTCCTCATCGGCTCGCAGGTGCACATCACCCCGGAGTCGATCCTCGGTATCGTCGGGCAGCTCGTGGTGCCCTTCGTCGCGGGCCAGTTGCTCCACCGCCGGATCGGCGACTGGCTGGGGCGGCACCGGATTCTGGTGTCGATCGTCGACCAGGGGTCCGTGCTCCTGGTGGTCTACGTGGCATTCAGTACCGGCGTCACACAGGGGCTCTGGACGGTGGTGCCGCCGGCACAGCTCCTGACGGTGGTGGGTGTGTCCGTGGTTCTCCTGGCCGTCGTGATGTCCTTGTTCGCGGGCGCGGGAAAGGTGTTCCGCCTCCCCCGGGCCGACCGCATCGTCCTGTTCTTCTGCGGGTCGAAGAAGAGCCAGGTGAGCGGGCTACCGATGGCGTTCCTGCTGTTCCCCGCGGCGGAAGTCGGGATCATGGTCCTGCCGTTGATGGTGTTCCACCTCATCCAGTTGCTGGTCTGCGCCGTGATCGCCAATCGCGCCGGCAGAAACTATTCCGAACCCGAGCTGCAGCGCCAACCGGCCTGACGTCGCCTGCCCCGGGACGTTCCGGACCTCGCTGCCGTTTCGTCGCCACCATCGCGAAGCTCGTTGGCACCACTGCGGCTATGTGCCGAATTCTTCGCAGTGGTGCCATCAAAACACCGGTGGGGCGTCGGGGGATCACCACTCCGCCGCCGAGCGCCCTCGGCTTTACCCTGGGTCCATGTCTCCCCTCGATGCGGTACTCGCGTTTGCCGTGGTCGCGGGCCTGCTCACGCTGGTGCCCGGGCTCGATACGGCGCTGATCCTGCGTTCCTCACTC